>NZ_JAGFPF010001493.1:0-527 GCF_025962695.1 Candidatus Symbiopectobacterium sp. NZEC135
AAGAACGATCTTAGGCACCTTTTCGTGTCGAAATCCTTCAACCAGCACCAAATCCAGCGTATCAACATCCATTTTGCTCACCATTTCATAGAGATCCACCTCTTCGGCCTTCGGTGTTTCCGTCATCAGCGCCCAGCGCTGGTTACTGGCGACAAGCGTCTGCGCAGCCCCTGCTTTACGCAGCTCATAGCTGTCTTTGCCGGGTTTATCGATATCCATATCATGATGAGTATGCTTGATCACACCAATGCGTAGTCCTTTCTCCTTGAGGAGCGGAATCACGTGGGTGAGCAAGGTGGTTTTCCCGGTACCGCTATAAGCACTAACAGCAAGCAGGCGTGGGTGATGCAACTCAGTCATGTTTGGCCTCTTGCCAATTGGAGAGATCGTCTGGGGTGTTCAGGTTTTGAAATGCCAAAGGGCAATCAGTGAACAGTACGGGAATCGCCTCGATCTCTGCCAGAAATAGCATTAGCTTACGATCGCCACGTTCCAGGTAGGTTTCAAGTTTCGAGATCATGGAGCGA
>NZ_JAGFPF010001492.1:0-527 GCF_025962695.1 Candidatus Symbiopectobacterium sp. NZEC135
TCATCAGGCTGATAAACAGCAGCAGAAAAGCCGATGAAATCAATAGCGCTTCGCGAATGCCCGAGGCGTGATGCATCGCGAACTCTTCTCGCGTCTCTTTGCGAACGGCAACCAACTCGGCGCGTTCATTCCCTTCTTCACGAATCGAGGCATTACGCTCAGGCATTAACGGCGGCGGTAAAACGCCCTGATCGCTGTGCTCAACGCATTCACTCAAGGAATGTCCGTTGAGCGCAACGACCAGCGGAATTGAGCGGGTGTTGATCAGCTCGATATGGTTATTCTCGCTGATGTACTGTTCCCAGTCAGGAGGCAGGTGTATTTCTTGCGTATCAATGAAATAACGCCATTTGTTCGCGGTGCTGGTATTGAGCCCATAACGCGTAATGCTGTGGGTGAGCACATAGACGCGCGGATCCTGGCGGGTACGCGGTAGCACGGGCAACGCGCTGGACGCTGACAGTTGCAGATTGGCCATCGTCAAATAGCGTTCAATGGCGGCACGCTCATCGTGCGTTAATGTGCGT
>NZ_JAGFPF010001494.1:0-527 GCF_025962695.1 Candidatus Symbiopectobacterium sp. NZEC135
TGGATGGAAAAAGTAACTAATTCCCTGTCAGCAAAATCTTAAAGAGAAATAATTTATTTAAAAAAATAACATGCGATTTTTATCCCCAAAGAAAACAGTTGGTTAATAATTAAATTTAAAAATGGATTTTTTAACCAAAGATCACTTAACAATATAGTTAATGATCGCGCTAATTATTAATGTTCTATACCTCTATTCATAACATCCATTAACGTACATTAAAGTGTGACACACATTAAATTTTTAGAATTAAAATCGCAGAGATACTGATAAAAACCAGTCGAGCATCACACCAATCGTCGAATTAAAAAAACCATTGCCATTTTGCCAGAAAACCAACACGTCATAAGAAAAAACAACACCATGAATCATAATAACTTTTTATGTTTCATGGAAATAGAAACACCCCGTAAAAACAATTAAAATAATAATCAATCATTCCACCCTCAATAATTACCTTTTATTTGTTTTTTTCACATTTTTTGCTTAAATGACACAGCAAGACAGTAAATGCGGCCTTCATTTTT
>NZ_JAGFPF010001499.1:0-526 GCF_025962695.1 Candidatus Symbiopectobacterium sp. NZEC135
GCCACGCGCCCCGTGGCGCTTCCCCCCGCCCATTTTGACTGGACGTTGTCTGCCGAGCGCTTTGCCCTGTATGAATCTCGCTGGGAGCAGGGAAAAACCTGCTATCAACAGTTAGCAGAATGGTCGTTAGCTCAGCACAACGCAGGATAGCCCGATGAACTTTACACCGCCGCTCAAACCGGCACGGTTGATTAAGCGTTACAAACGTTTCCTTGCTGATGTGGTTACGCCCGAAGGAGAAACCTTTACGCTGCACTGCGCCAACACCGGCGCGATGACCGGGTGCGCCACGCCGGGCGATACGGTGTGGTACTCCACCTCGGATCATCCCAAGCGGAAATACGCGCACAGTTGGGAACTGACGGAAACGGCGCAGGGTCACTGGATTGGTGTCAATACGCTGCGCGCCAATCATCTGGTGCATGAAGCGCTGCTGGCACAACGCATTCCTGAGTTGGCCGGTTACAGCCAAATCACCCCCGAAGTGAAGTACGGCACGGAGAACAGCCGCATTGACCTGCTGTTA
>NZ_JAGFPF010001500.1:0-526 GCF_025962695.1 Candidatus Symbiopectobacterium sp. NZEC135
GTTTCGTGCCACTGCCTCAAAAGTTAAAGCGCCACTCTCTTCAATTTTATTCGCTTTCTTCTTTTCGCTGGGATCAGTGCCATTAGCAATCAGTTTTCTTGCGTCGTCACGTCTCTCCCGTGCCTCTGCAAGAGATACGTCAGGATAGGCACCGAGTGCGAGCATCTTCTGTTTGCCAGAGAACCGGTATTGAAAGCGCCAATACTTCGAGCCATTTGGGTGAACAAGCAGATGCATACCAAACCCGTCAGTGAGCTTGATAGGCTTGTCGGAAGGCTTAGCAGACCACACTTTTACATCAGTTAGCGCCATCGGTTGCGCCTCCTGATGT
Organism: Candidatus Symbiopectobacterium sp. NZEC135; assembly: GCF_025962695.1. Lineage (NCBI taxonomy): Bacteria > Pseudomonadati > Pseudomonadota > Gammaproteobacteria > Enterobacterales > Enterobacteriaceae > Symbiopectobacterium > Candidatus Symbiopectobacterium sp. NZEC135. The sequence goes on from NZ_JAGFPF010001500.1 coordinate 332, forward strand.
GGGTACAACGCATACCGAGCTTACGACACCAACAGATATACCAACAAAGTAACGTTAATGTAGGGGGGAGTGACCTTTGGCGAACAATGAGTATTGGTTAACACATTGTTTTTAAGATGATTGGTGAGTATCGGTGGATGTTGCTGAACAGGCTTCTGGTGTCCCCAGCAGGAATCGAACCTGCAATTAGCCCTT
>NZ_JAGFPF010001498.1:0-526 GCF_025962695.1 Candidatus Symbiopectobacterium sp. NZEC135
TACCTGTCGTCGCATCCGCTGGTCACCTGGGTAAATTATGCCGCCCTACCGAACAGTCCGTACAAACCGACCTGTGACAAAATTTCTGGTGGCAAGGCGTCCGGGATTATCAGTTTTGGCATCAAGGGTGGCAAAGCGGCGGGCGGCCATTTTATCGATGCGTTGCAGATGATCCTGCGACTGGTGAACATTGGCGATGCCAAATCTCTGGCGTGCCATCCGGCCACGACCACGCACCGTCAGCTGAATGCGCAAGAGTTGGCACGCGCGGGCGTGAGTGAAGATCTGGTGCGTATCTCCGTCGGGATTGAGCACATTGACGATATTATTGCGGATGTGTCACAGGCGTTGGATGCTTCACAGCGCGGGGAGTAACGGGGCTTAGCCGAAGGGATGTGCGAAAAGGGATGTTCGATAAATTCCCCGGCTGATGCCGGGGATAGCAGGTAGGTTACTGCGCTAATCAGGAATGGTTGGCATCCGTTTGCGGTGCGGCAGCGTCAACCGGTTGCTGAACGTCATCCGG
>NZ_JAGFPF010001502.1:0-525 GCF_025962695.1 Candidatus Symbiopectobacterium sp. NZEC135
ATTAACGTTGGGCATGGCGGTCACCATGCTGTGCGGTGGCATCAACCTGTCGATCATTTCGACGGCAAATGCCTGCTCGCTGGTGATGGCCTGGGTGGCGGTCAGCTACCCGCCATCGCTGTTATCCATCGTTGCCACGCTGGTGGCGGGCGTGGGGGCGGCGGCGCTGATTGGGCTGTGCAACGGCGTGTTGATTGCGGGTCTGCGGGTGTCTCCAATCCTGGCGACGCTCGGTATGATGACGCTGCTCAAGGGGATCAATATTTTGATTACCGGTGGCAGTGCTATTGCCAATTATCCCGAATGGGTGCTGTGGTTAAATCGCGCACAGTGGTTTGGGGTACCGCTGCCGATGTGGCTGTTTGTGGTGGTTGCCATCGGACTGTGGCTGGTGCTGGAGCGCAGCACACTTGGCAGAGCGATTTATCTTATCGGCTCTAATGAGCGCGCCACCGCCTATTCTGGCATCAATACGCGTCGGGTGCTGCTGTGGGTGTATGTGATTTCAGCGCTGTTGTGCGCCGT
>NZ_JAGFPF010001503.1:0-515 GCF_025962695.1 Candidatus Symbiopectobacterium sp. NZEC135
ACCACCACCGAGATGGAGCGCTCAGAAGAGCCCTGCGCAATCGCGATAATATTGATATTGGCGCTGGCCAACGCGGAGAACAAGCGGGCGGAAAGGCCGCGCAGCGTGCGCATACCGTCACCCACCACGGAAATGATCGCCAGACGCTCAGTGATATCCAGCGGTTCTAGCACGCCGTCTTTCAGTTCCAGATAGAATTCATCTTCCAGCGTTTTCTTGGAACGGGCCAGCTCGCTATTCGGCACAAACACGCGCGCTGCCATCCCCACCATGCCTTTCATGCCGGGGCCGGAAACGTTGAACATCGCCATGTTGTTCAGGTTGGTGATGCCTTTTACCGGATATTGGGTATCAGAGCTGTCCAGACCAATCAGTGTGCCGGGCGCTTGGGGGTTTTCGGTATTTTTAATCAGGCAGGGAATTTGGAACTGGGCGATGGGAGCGATGGTACGGGGGTGAAGCACTTTGGCGCCGAAGTAGGAGAGCTCCATCGCTTCCTGATACGACATCGACTT
>NZ_JAGFPF010001501.1:0-525 GCF_025962695.1 Candidatus Symbiopectobacterium sp. NZEC135
ATAAACGCAATCACGCCGCTGACCGCCACCGCCGTGCCAACCAGCAGCGCGCTGAGCAGCAGCAAAATCAGCTTGGTCTGTTTGACCTTCACGCCCAGATAGTGTGCGTCTTCGTCACCTAACTGGAGCAGATTGAGTTTGCGGGCATAGCACTGTACGCCCACCATGGCGGGAACGATCAGCGAAGCGGCCACCAGCAGCACTGGCCACTGCGCTTGCCCCAGACTGCCCATACCCCAGAGTGAAAACTGGCGCAGTTGCTGATCGTTACTGATGTAGGTCAGTACGCCGACGGCAGCGCCGCACAGCGCATTCAGAGCAATGCCGGTTAACAGCAGGCGGGTAACGCCGCCGCGCTCATCGCGTCCCAACATAAACAGAATGGCGGTCACCGCCAGACTGCCCGCGAAGGCGGCCAACATCGGGCTGTAGAGTGCTAATAACGGAGGCAGGCCCAAAGGCATCAACAGCGCAAACGCGACAAACAAGGCTGCGCCGCTGCTAATGCCCAGCAAACCGGGGTCA
>NZ_JAGFPF010001505.1:0-524 GCF_025962695.1 Candidatus Symbiopectobacterium sp. NZEC135
GCGTGGCTGGCGGCCTACAGCGATAGCCTGTTCACGCTGCTGGATTACTATGGCATGCAACTGATTGGCGGCGATACTACACGTGGCCCGCTGAGCCTTACCTTGACCATCCATGGATTGGTGCCCGCTGGTCGTGCGCTCACCCGTGCCGGTGCCCGCATTGGCGATTGGATCTACGTGACGGGAACGCTGGGTGACAGCGCCGCCGGGCTGGCGATTTTGCAACAGCGCTTACAGGTCAGTGATAGCGCGGCGCGCCAGTCGTTGGTGCAACGCCATTTGCGTCCTCAGCCGCGCATTCTGCAAGGACAGGCGTTGCGCACGCTCGCCAGCGCGGCTATCGATCTGTCGGATGGATTGATCTCGGATTTGCGCCATATTTTGGCGGCCAGTGATTGCGGCGCGCGCGTGCAGCTTGATGCCGTCCCTTATTCATCGGCAATGATGCAACACGTTGAACCCGAGCAGGCGATGCGCTGGGCGCTGTCTGGCGGGGAAGATTATGAACTGTGTTTTACCGTGCC
>NZ_JAGFPF010000150.1:0-3585 GCF_025962695.1 Candidatus Symbiopectobacterium sp. NZEC135
TTTCTACGGCCATAATCAGCACATCACACTGGAAGGCGACGTCTGAAAACTATCTTCACCGCAATGATGCTTGTCATCGAACATTCGAGGACATTATCGCCTTCATATCACTGGAAAGCGCCTCTGCCCGCTTTTCCAAGGCAGCTAACATGAGGTCTTTTTTATCTTTTACTTTAACTAGATAATAGAAAGGTTCACTATTAGTGCAGGTTAAACGATAGATTGTAAAGTCATCATCATGCGGTATTAATGCGCGATAGTTTCCTTCAGAGATAAACATAAAACGGGTATCAGGATGTTCGCCAAGCAACATATATTCATTATTGCAATAAAACGTATCGCGCGTATCATACTTCATAGCCAATTCGAAACCAAATTTTAAGATAGACAGCGCCTGTACATCAAGTGCGATACATGAAATATAGCCAATCATATACAGCGGAGCAAAAATAGACATTGAATAGGTCATGTTAAAAGAAGGATTTCTTTTTATTCTTTTTGCTTGCGAGGTGATAGAAGATAAGATAGTAATAAAAACAAACCAAATAATGTAATAGAAGATAAAAATTAAAAATAAAGCTGCAACTACCGTTATGAGTTTATTAAGTGTAGTATCAAAAGGAATGTCAAACGAATTAGATATTAGTGAACGTGCGAGATAGTACGAGATCAATGAAACGATTAGCCATGAATATTTAACTCCTAGTTTTACTCTCAGAGCCATTGTTTTTTCTTTATTATCGATCGATTTTATATGAGATACGACAGTGTAGATAATTGACAGTGCAGTTATAAAGATCAGCGCATTCGGAATGACGATGCTGGTATAATTGGAAATATCAAAGGAAATACAGGTTACCAAAAATAGCAATGCTGAAAGCAATGCCGCTCTTGGCGTTTTTTTATGATTATTCCGGAATCGAGTGACAGATTGATTAAACGATGTTTTATTCCAGTAAAAGTGCACGATTTGTCCGCTAAGGATAATCATCCCTAACCAAACAATAATGGGATATAGCTGTGTGGTCTGCGGCGTAACGAAGAGCACTGCCATATAGAACAATAAAAAATGCGCGACACCGAAGTTTAATGAACCCCATATTTTTTTCATAGAAGGTCTGTTTACAATCAAGTTACCCCATTGAGTTTTATACTTAGCATTTATAACAGATGCCAGCGAGATAGGAAATTAAATTATGCTCACGAAAAGGAAAAAAGTGAATTACAACACATTTAACAGATATATCAGAGGATATGTTCTCAAATTTTCTTCAACCGTCATCCTCTGAACAACGCATTTTAGGTAATGCCTGATACATTCAAGCGGTGAAACCTATTAACCATGCAGCAATAGCCATTAATTCCCCCTTCTGATACAAAGCAGCCGACCAGATTAAGCGCGCAACTAAACCACAAAAACATCAGTCCCTATCTGAACTAATACCACTAACCCACTCTAAAAACTCCCCTTTTTTCTTTCACTTTTCCAATCTGAGTTTCCCCTATCGAAACAGCTCCCCCTAGCGCACCCTACTCTCGCCAGCAAAGTCTGGAGAACCACAGGGATGTCTATTCGTCTCGGTAAAGTATCGCTCTTTAACAACAGGGACCGGGCTGTCACATAACCACAATTCAGGGTGCCGCTGAATGTCCTCGCTGACCCGTTAGAACCGGAATGCAGGATCGGGATGTGACCTGTTTATTGCCTCAATACCTTGCCGTTACTTGTCATTTATAAGGAGCCGTCACCATGCACAAACGAAAATATTGGACCACGATGTTCATCACCCCATTTATTTCTGTACAGACGCTGGCCGCCGACAGTGGCTTTACCAAAGCCAACGACACGCTGAACCATACCTCCGCAGGCCTGCTCGGTCTGGCCGCAGCCACCATCACGTTAGCCACCATGTGGATTGGCTACAAGGTGCTGTTTGACGGCAAAAGCCTGCACGACATGCGCAACGTGATCATTGGGGCCATCCTGATTGTCGGTGCCTCCGGCTTCGGTGCCTATTGGGCGTCATAGGAGAAAACCGATGACTACCCTGAATAAGGCACTTACCCGTCCCGCCACCATCATGGGTATTCCTCTGGTGCCCTTCGTTATCGTCAGTGGATTTATCGTTCTGTTGTCGGTCTATCTCAGCTATTACCTCGCGCTGTTACTGATCCCGGTCTGGGTGGAAATGAAAGTGAAAGCCAGGGCCGACATGCATTATTTCGGGCTGCTGTGGCTGGCGTTTAAAACCCGGGGGCGGTTTGCCACCAATAAACGGTTTGGCGCAAATGCCCTGCTGGCCGGGCAATACGATGCCGTCGATATCTCGGAGTTTATGCACACGATGAAATTAAACCAACGCATCACGCTGGATAAATACCTGCCCTATTCCTCCCACGTTCACCCGCAGGTCATCAGAAACCGTCACGGCGATTTGGTTGCCACCTGGGAAGTGGGCGGAACCCTTTTCGAGGGTGAGCATGAGCACCACCTGACGTTAATGGCAAATCATCTTAATAACGTCATTCGCGCGTATGAGGGATTGGCGGTGACGTTTTACGTGCACCGTATCCGGGAAAAATACCACGATGCCTTTGCCGCCACGTCAGGTATCCCGTTCTCAGATGACGTGACCGAAGGTTATTACCAACCGGTTAAAGACAAACCGTTCTGGCGACATCGTATTTTTTTCACCCTCTGCTATGCGCCCCGTTCAGCACCTGATGAGGCCTTAAACGTGATGCTGGAATACCGGGAAAATCTCTCGACCGCGTTATCACGTTATCAGGCACAACCGCTGGGTTTGTTCGAAGAAAAGCGCCGGGTGTACTCTTCACAGCTGTCGTTTTATCACCGCCTGATAAGCGGAAAATGGCAGCGGGTGGCAGTAACCCGCACCCCGTTTTATGACCTGCTCGGCACACCAGACCTGTTCTTCAGTACCCACACCGCCGAATGCCGCACCCTGTGGGGTTCGCGTTTCTTTCGCGCTCTGGAAATCAAGGATTATTCGCCGGAAACCGCGACCGGATTGCTGGATGCGCTGCTGTATGCCGAAAGCGAATACGTTCTTACGCAGTCCTTCACCTGCATGGCGCGCGATGAAGCACAACAGCATATCCGGCTGGCAGAAAAGCGGCTGAGCTCCACCGAGGATGACGCCTTCTCACAACATGAAGAGCTGATTGTGTTGCGTGACCTGCTCCAGTCAGGGCATGTGTCGTGCGGGAAATACCACTTTTCCCTGTTGGTATCGGCCGACAATGCCGATCAGGTGGTCAAGGACACCCATGCGCTGGCCCAGCCCTTTGTCGATCTCGGTATCATGACCACCCTGTCCACCCAGTCGCTGCCTGCCGCCTGTCTGGCACAACTGCCGGGCGTGTATCACCTGCGCCCCCGACTGGTGGTCATCAGTAGCCAGAACTATGCGGACATGGCGAGCTTGCATAACTTTCATCCCCACAAGCGTGACGGCAACCCGTGGGGCGAAGCCATCGCTATTCTGACATCGCCCGGTGGCGGCGGTTATTGTCTCAACCTGCATGACAGTCAGGTCGGGCGCGATGACTTCAACGAAAAAA
>NZ_JAGFPF010001504.1:0-524 GCF_025962695.1 Candidatus Symbiopectobacterium sp. NZEC135
CGCCAAACCCCTTGTCCAACGTCAGAATGATGCTTGCCTTCTCGTAAGGCCCATTCAGCAGCCTGAAGAACAGGTTTGCCTCCTCACGGTTCAACGGCAGGTAGCCGACTTCATCAAGGATCAGCACTCGTGCATAACTCAGTTGCTGCAGTTGGCGCTCCAGCCGGTTTTCCTGCCGCGCCTTCATCAGCATCGCTATCAGCCTGTCAAGCGGCATGAACAGCACCCGATGCCCTGCATCAGCCGCTTTCACGCCCAGCGCCACCGCCAGATGCGTTTTGCCCACGCCCGGTGGGCCCAGCAGGATCACGTTTTCGCTTCGCTCCACGAACGCCAGGCCGGCAAGCTCTCTCACCACTTTACGGTCGATGCCCGGCTGGAAGCTGAAGTCGAACTGCTCCAGCGTTTTCACCCAAGGGAGCCGGGCTTGCTTCAGCCGGGACTCCATGCCGCGTTGATGGCGCCCGCTCCATTCCTGTTGCAGCGCTCGGCACAGGAACTCGCGGTAGTTGAGTTCTTCCTTC
>NZ_JAGFPF010001507.1:0-523 GCF_025962695.1 Candidatus Symbiopectobacterium sp. NZEC135
GTGACGGTGGCACATTCCCGGCATCAACCTGGCGTTGGTGCGAAACCAGCTGAACGTCAAAGGCGATTTAGGTCAGCAATGGCAACTGGACGGCGTCATTGATGCGCCTGCGTTAAACGGTGCGTTGCCGGGGCTGGCGGGGCGCGTTGCCGGTACGGTACGGCTGCGTGGCAACCACACCGCACCGCAGCTGTTGGCAGATCTCAATGCCACAGGGCTGCGCTGGCAGGGCTTATCGATCAACCGCCTGACGCTGGAAAGCGATGTGCGCTCGAAGGCGCAAGTGAATGGCCGCATGGCGTTGCGCGTTGAGCAATTGCAGCAGGAAGGGCTGAAGGTTTCTCTGCTGACGCTGAACGCACAGGGCAACGAGCAGCAGCATCAGTTGCGCTTGAACGTGGAAGGGGAACCTGTCGCCGGACAACTGACATTGACCGGGCATTTCGACCGGGCGCAGCAGCGCTGGCGCGGCACACTGGATCAAACCCAGTTCACTACGCCGGTGGGAGAATGGCGTTTGTCG
>NZ_JAGFPF010001508.1:0-523 GCF_025962695.1 Candidatus Symbiopectobacterium sp. NZEC135
TTTCATACCTATTTCGTAAAGATAGAAAGAAAGTACTGCATCAATATGCAAACCATCTGAATGCAACATATCAATGTTATATTGACGCTCTGAATGTTTAAAACGTAGAATCTCCTCGATTCTTTTTTTGATAGTCATCATAGGAATAATTATTATCCTTTGCAATGGCATCTGTGAATGAGATAAGATAAATTAAATCTGTACGGAGCTTACTATTGCTGGATATTTCATTATATTCAGACAACCTTGCCGCAAATTTCTGGTTATATCCAAGAATAAAGAAATTACATAACAATATAATTATCTATATATTCTTATCCAGCAATAGTAGACACGGAAATCAGTGAGTAAACGCGTAATTCGAGGTAACTCATGAAAAAACTAATATAAACCAGCAATAAGCGCCATAAACAGCATACGCCAACATTCCGTAATGAACCTCTGAACTGGGTTCGGCGGTTACGGCGTACCCGCCTGGTGTTGCTCGGCCCCAAAATGATGCTGATCGTTCTATTCCCTATTC
>NZ_JAGFPF010001509.1:0-523 GCF_025962695.1 Candidatus Symbiopectobacterium sp. NZEC135
GGCCATACCGGACAGGCTGAACAGATGAGGAAACGCGTGGGTATAGCGCACCCAGTCACGGCTGACCAGAAACAGGCCCAACGCCAATAGCAGCGGAAACACGCCAATGAGAAAAGGCGTGCCATAGCGCTGTAACCAGGGCCAGCAACGATTGAGAATCGGGTCCGGACGCCACAGCGGAATGCGAAAAAACAGATATTGATGCAGTATCTTTTTCCACCAACGGGTATGCAGGGCGCGCGCTTTGTCCAGATAGCGTTGGCGCTGCTCGGCATCCCCGGAACTGACCAAATCGTGCTGACGCAGAAACTGCAACAGTTGCTCCAGCTCCTTTACCCGCAGCGGCAAACCCGGTTCCTGATTGGCTGCGGCCAGAATCTGCTGCGGGTGGCGCAGCGACCAATAGCGCAGCATCCGGATCGCGGACGGTGCCAGCGTGAAGTAACGCCCGGTGATCGGATCGGAAAGCACCCATTGTGGTGCGCCGTTGCTGCCGGGGGCGGATTCTGCCAATTGAAGATCG
>NZ_JAGFPF010001506.1:0-523 GCF_025962695.1 Candidatus Symbiopectobacterium sp. NZEC135
TCGATGTGAGACCGGTTCCCACCGTCTGAGGCGGTGGGATATCAGATTTTACAACATCGGATTTTACAACGCAGGCTGGACTGGCAACTGTTATCGTGTAATCCACAAAATTGCACGGAATATTGCCATGTTGCCAGCAGTGACTTCCGAATCCATCGCCCTGTTACCCCTTTCTTCCCGTGCCCGGCAGCACGTTGCCTTGACGCCTGCTGCGGTGATGAGTCAAACCCACCTCCGGCAGCATGGACAATTGATCTATCGCTATCAGGACGCGCTTTTCTGGTGTGAACATGAGGATGTCTCCTCGCTGCACAGTCGGGTAAATTACCTTAACAAGGTGGTTAACCATATCAGACAGACGATGCCCAACCGGGATCAACCGCTGACGTTGCTTTCACTGGGGGCCGGTGGGTTGCTGATGGAGTCCTTTATTCATGCGCAGTTACAATGCAATGGATATCAGGACATACACTGGCGGGTAATCGACATCGAATACGGGCCAGATGGCACTCAGCAGTGTCTT
>NZ_JAGFPF010001510.1:0-523 GCF_025962695.1 Candidatus Symbiopectobacterium sp. NZEC135
GTATGCAGCGCGGTGATGACCTGGGCGGTCTATTTCAGCACCAGTCAGGATCTACGCCAACTGATGTATTGGATGCTGGGCGGATTCAGCGGCGTTGACTGGCGCTACGGGTGGTTGATGGTGGCGTTGCTGCCTTGTCTGGCGTGGTTAAGCCGCCAGGGACAGACGCTCAACCGTCTTTCGCTGGGTGAGATTCAAGCACGGCAGTTGGGGATCTCCGTTTACCGCTGGCGTAACCTTTTGGTGCTGGTCGTGGGCATTCTGGTGGGGATTAGCGTAGCGCTGGCCGGCGTTATCGGGTTTGTCGGGCTGATTGTACCCCATGCGCTGCGCCTGATCGGGTTGACCGATCAACGTTACTTACTGACGGGCTGCGGGCTGGCGGGTGCCATGACGCTGTCACTCTCTGACACCATGGCGCGCGTGGTGATCCCCTCGGCCGAGTTGCCTATCGGTGTGATCACCGCGACGCTCGGCGCACCGTTATTTATCTGGCTGCTGCTGCGCCAGGGTAATCCGGTAA
>NZ_JAGFPF010001513.1:0-522 GCF_025962695.1 Candidatus Symbiopectobacterium sp. NZEC135
GTTTTTCGCTTCGAGCAGGCGTTCCGCAACACGCTTACGCAGGCGTGTCATCGGCACACGTTTTTCGCTGCGATGGGCCAAAGCGGGTGCAGCTTGCGCTTTCTCCGCTTTTTTATCACTGCCGCTGGCAGCCTGCGTCTGCGCCGCCAGATGCTTCTCCACATCTTCACGCGTGATACGGCCACCGACGCCGCTGCCTTTGATCGCAGCCGCATCCAGACCGTGCTCACCGATCAGACGACGAATTGCCGGACTGAGCGCGTCGTTGTTCTCTTCGGTCAACCCGGCGGTATGGCGCTGGGCAGGCGTAGACTCTTTGCTCTGCGATTTTTCGCTGGTTTCTTTACCGGAGCTGTCGCCCCGACGCAGACGCCCAAGAATTTGGCGCGATGTCACCGTAGCGCCTTCGCTTTCCAGCACGGCATCCAGCACGCCCGCTTCAGGCGCCGGCACTTCCAGCACCACTTTATCGGTTTCAAATTCGACCAGCACTTCATCACGCTGGACGCTGTCACCCGGCTT
>NZ_JAGFPF010001514.1:0-522 GCF_025962695.1 Candidatus Symbiopectobacterium sp. NZEC135
TCTGGTGGTCTGCATCGGCAACGTCAACGATATTACCGCCGCGCTGTTTATGACCGCCTATACCGGCAACCTGCTGGCAGTCAAACTGGCTGCCAACGCGGGCGTGCACATCACCTGGGGCAGTTGGTTTCTGGCCGCCGTGGTGCCTTGCCTGATCTCCCTGATGATCGTTCCACCGTTGGTGCTGTGGTTGACCAAACCGGAAATCCGCCACACGCCTGATGCACCTAAGCTGGCAATCAGCGAACTGGAAAAAATGGGACCGATGGCGCGTGGTGAATGGCTGATGGCCGTCACCGTACTGCTGCTGTTGGTGCTGTGGATTTTTGGCGACACGCTGGGCGTAGATGCCACCACCGCGTCCTTTGTCGGCCTCTCCTTCCTGCTGTTGAGCGGCGTGCTGCGCTGGGAGGACATCAAAAGCGAAAAAGGGGCCTGGGATACGTTGATCTGGTTCGCTGCGCTGCTGATGATGGCTAACCAGCTTAAAAAGCTGGGCTTCACCACCTGGTTTGGCGATCT
>NZ_JAGFPF010001516.1:0-508 GCF_025962695.1 Candidatus Symbiopectobacterium sp. NZEC135
TTGGCATAGAGGGCAATGTCATAGGGGGCACGCAGTGACAAATGTACCCGTGTTTTGTCGAGCGAGCCCGCATAGCGCAACCATTCAAGGTAGCGCGCAGTATCGTTTTGCGGCGTGTTCGCCGCTGTTGAAATACCGTCTTTTTCTACCGGGGTAAAACGGGTAGAGAGGGTCCCGAGCAGAAACACATCACACTGGGCTATCCGCTGGCGAATCTCTCTGTCGGTTAATTGTGACTCCTTGGCTGCAACAACGTGAGAGTAGCCGTATTGTGCCATCGTCATTTTGATGCCGTCAGCCTGCTCCATCCAGGGGGTCAGGATAAAGTAGCGTAAGTTTTTTTCGAGCAGCGGTAGCGTGGCGTGTTGATTAACCACGGCGGTGATCGAACGATCGGCAATCAGGGCTTCGGTATCATCATTGGGTGGGGTTAGCGGGGGCGCACTGGCGTTGCCCAGCAGTTGGTAGCGCTGTTTCAGCGTGAGGATACGTGCTACGGATTCGTTGA
>NZ_JAGFPF010001517.1:0-520 GCF_025962695.1 Candidatus Symbiopectobacterium sp. NZEC135
ACGCGCCTATGGCAAGGCTGCGCAGGGGTATCGGCAATTTGATCAGGCGCTGGTGGCGCAGAGCCGGGCCGCACGGCGTCAACTGTGGCTGGTGTTGCCGCCGCTGCTGCTGAACACCTGGTTGGGGCAATTAGCCTTGATGACGTTGATGGCGGGAATTACCTGGCTGGTGGTGATGGAGGGGGATGCCGCGCAGCAAACCACGCTGTTTGCCTTACTGGTGCTGGTGAGCCGGGTTATCGACCCCCTGAGTGAAGTGGCTTCTTATGGCTCCGGCATCCGTATGGCGTCAACCCAGATGGAGGCGGCAGAAAACGTGCTGTCACAACTGTCGTTACCGGCACCGACCGAGTCCGTGCCTTCACCGCAACACTACGCCATCGAATTGCGGGACGTGGACTTCAGTTACCAACCTGGCGTTCGGGTGCTGCAACATGTTTCAGCGACGCTGCCAGCCAATAGCATGACCGCCGTGGTGGGGGCATCCGGTTCGGGGAAAACCACCTTGACCAAATTGATT
>NZ_JAGFPF010000151.1:0-3565 GCF_025962695.1 Candidatus Symbiopectobacterium sp. NZEC135
AAGTAACGCGGAGAGGTCGGGGTTTTATAGATAGAGTGATTTTTTATTCTTTGTTTGTGAATTTCATTTCCAACCTGTATTTATTTATAGATATCTGGTCTAATCTGTTTCAGGTGACTGAGCGCTAGCTGAATATCTAACTAAAAACCATAATTGGATATATCTAAAATTAACAGGGCAAGCCCTGTTCAGCGTAGTGATTATCGTACACAATCACAAAGCGCTGCTTTTGACAAAAACGAATATATCGAAATAGTGAAATTTTCCCACCATACGAATTGAGCTACCACAGAGGTTCCCACGCATAAGAAAATAGTATTTTACTTTTTTTATTTTCCAAGTGTTCATTATTGCAATAGACATAATAAAAATTCTTTTCTTGATAAGTATTAATCATAGATACCTATGATATCCTTTTCTGGTTTTATTAAATCAGAGGTTCTGTTATGCAGATTATCCCAGTCAGTCCTGAACATATTCCTGATATTCAAAAAATCTATGCGTGGCACGTTGTGAATGGTATCGCTACGTTTGAAACGATCCCTCCTACCATTGAAGAGATGAAAGAGCGGATTACTAAAGTCCAAGATGCTGGAACGCCGTGGCTTGTTGCGTTAGTCGATGGTATTGTTGCTGGATATTGTTATCTTGCGCCATACCGACCACGCCCAGCCTATCGTTTCACACTCGAAGATTCTATCTACATCGATCCTGAACAACAGGGGAAGGGTATCGGGAAAACATTGCTTACTGTAGCTATCAACCAAGCAGAAGCGTCTGGATTTCGTCAGTTAGTTGCTGTTGTTGGTAATAGTGAAAACCGTGGTTCTATTTCTTTACATCGTTCTCTTGGTTTTGAAATGACGGGAACCTTAAAGTCTGTTGGTTTTAAACACGGACGTTGGGTTGATACTGTTATCATGCAAAAAACATTGGGTAATGGCGATACGAATTTACCAGACGCATGAGATATATTTATTTATTTTTTAATACGGTAAGCGCTTATATCTAAGCGCTTACCCCACGTAGCCTATCACATGTGAGCGGTTAAGTTAAATAAAGTAAAATGTGAAAAAGGCGAATGATATGAAACCGTATTTATATTAATTTGGTGATATGAGGATAATATCGGATTTATGATTTTTTATTTCATTAAATAAAATCATCTCATTGTATTGATAATTATTAAAAGTATGGTAAAGGATAATATATAACAAATACAAGGAGGTGTAATGTATAAAAATAATGATGAAGCCATCGATTGGGAAGCTAAAAGGCTTCTTGATGATGGTATCTATACCGATACAGAACAAGCCTATTTAGAAGCAGAAAAGATAGTAATCAATATTAGGGAACAAGCAAAACAGCGCCAGATAAAGCAACAATTTAAATTGAAGATTAAGTCAATCAAGAAACAAATTGGTAATGGTTATGATTATGCAGATGTCCCTTATGCCAACAAGAAAAAACATTGGGGAATGACCAGAAAAGATATCAAACAACAAATTGCTTCAGCACAGGAACGCTTATATTTCTTGGAAGCTAAAAAGAAACAGCAAACGAAGAAAGAAAACACCCGACAGAAAATTATTTTCGGTGCAGAGGTTGCCAAAGTCTTAGGATGTGATATTGGTTATGTAGATAAAGAATTAGTCTTTGGGCTTTTACTTAATATACCCAATCTTCGTGAGAGTGATATTGAAAGGTATAAAGCACAGGGTCAAGTCTATATCGAAAATGTTATAAATAAATCCAAATGTTAATTATGTTTTTCACGTCCGAACGGTGAACCGACCTAAAAGCAAGTTTTAGGTCGGTGAGCTGTTGAGCAAGCCCCAGAGGGCGCGGTAGTTAATTTATTCTCAACACTATCTCAGGAAGAGATTCGCTGCATATTCACCATTGATAAAAACATCACATTCATGATCTGGTGCAGATAATGTACGGGTTTCTCTTTTGCATCGTGCTATGACTTTTTTGCCCTTGTATGTACCTGTATAGACATTGGTGTAACTATTACTAAAGACCCCAGCTAAACTTTTATCTTGGTTCAAGAACGATTCATTTATAATCAGCGTTTCATTTATCCATAGTTTTAAAACACCGTTTGGCATATTTGCACTAATTAAAAGTTGCTCGCCATCTTGGGTTCGGTAAGGTTGTTTTGCGGAAAAATTGGTGCATCCCACCAGAAAAAGTGCTCCCAGAAGTAAGGCTCTGCCTGTCATTTCTTATCCTTAAGTTAAATAGTTAATTGTTTATCAGATTTCAAAATCTTCCAAGCTCTTACCGTGATCAAGTGCTTCTTTGATAGCTTTAGGAGTACGACCCTGACCTGTCCACGTTTGCTCATTACCATTTTCATCGGTGTATTTGTATTTAGCCGGGCGGGGAGCACGTTTGGCTTTCGCTGATTTGCTGGTAGATATTGAACCAAGCAGTTCAGCCGGATCAATGCCATCAGCCACTAACTGAGCACGGAAGGCTTCAAGTTTGGCCTGACGCTCTGCATTTTGCTGTTGTGCGCTGACTTCTTCCTGTCGGCGGTCTTCAACAATAGCGGTCAATTTTTCCAGCATTTCTTCCAATGTTTCCAGATCCAATTCACGCGCCTGAGCACGGAGGGTGCGAATATTGTTCAATACTTTGAGAGCTTCACTCATAGCCTGCCATCCTGATAAAGAGAAGTGGGTTAGTGAGTCAAAAATTTGACAATCAGCAACTCTTTATTATATATCAATAAAATATGGAGGGAAATAATGGGAAATAAAAAAACAAAATCCGAGGCTATATTGTTATAATTTTACAACTTTTGGCAATTCAGTGCTTTTCCTTAGCAGAAACAACGGACGATGGGATATTACATGGCGTCTTACTTACATTAGGTTTTCTTGGCTGCTTTGGATCTCTGGTATGGGGAATAAGATGAAACAAGGCATCATCTTTTCACGTCCAAACGGTGAACCGGCCTAAAACTCGCTTTTAGGTCGGTGAGCTGTTGAGCAAGCCCCAGAGGGCGCGGTAGTAAATTTTAAAATCATAATCTGAATAATAAATTTGAAATTGATAACCCATAAATTATAAAATACTACTGCAGTATCCTATCAGGTAATTATCATATAACTTTATTTAAAAGGATGTCATTTTATGAACGTATTGAGATTGGAAGAGATTGTAAATGGTTCTTCATGTTTTTCAGAAGAAGAGGTGAAGGAGATGGCTCGTTTTATTTTGGATTTACAAAATCAAAAACCATGTATGTCAGTTGAAGTTATCAGATCTAGCACCAACAAAGATTTTATAATGACATCAACAGAGCATTTGGTTGAGTTTGATGTAGGGATACATAAGTTATTCAAAATACCTACTTTACCAAGTGATCTTCAATAACAAGTTTTTTGATATTTAGTAATAACAAACCCTTTTATCAATTAATCTGTCATAAATACCTTGACCCTTGTTTTATTTTTGTTAATTAAATAGTACGTGAAAATAAAAAAGGACGATAAAATGAAAACAAAAAGCAATAAAGGTTTTTCCTTATTGGAAATAACATTGGTTTTAG
>NZ_JAGFPF010001515.1:0-510 GCF_025962695.1 Candidatus Symbiopectobacterium sp. NZEC135
AGCAAGAAAGATTTCGGCCATTCCCCAGCTTTTCAGCCAGAATAGCCAGATGGCCATTACCCGTTTCAGCCGTAATGGCATATCGCCGCGCAGCGACAGCAGGATAACCATCACCATGGAGAGCGCCGGGATCACCTGAACAAACAGCATAAACAGGAAGGCGACGCTGGCGTAATTATCGGACACCATCACCTGCGGGATCTCAAACAGCGATATCTCACTGGTGGTGCCCATGTCAGCATCAGCAAGGCGCTGAAGGCAAAGCCAATGGAGCGCTGGTGCGCCTGATTCTGGCGGTTGGCCAGGGTTGATTTACAGCGCGGACACACTGCCTTCTGCCCGTGCTTCAGGATGGGTAACTCCACCAGCATGTCGCACTGGGGGCACAACATGTAGTCGTCATGTCTCGCGTTATGATTGCACACGCTCTGCCTCCTTTATCTTTCGCCGAGCGGCACCCCAGTCAGGAGCGCCGCCGCCGTTAACCTGTCGAAGGCTGGTGTTTCCCAC
>NZ_JAGFPF010001522.1:0-519 GCF_025962695.1 Candidatus Symbiopectobacterium sp. NZEC135
TCGCTGCCGGTCGTGCCCCTGGCGCTGGAAAATCCTATCGAGCTGACGCTGACCGAATGGGTGCGTTCTGGCGATGTGCCTGCGGGTTTCACCTTGCAAGACGAAGCCGAATTGAAAGCGATTCTGGAAGACGGCGGGGTGATCCGCTGTAAGAAGCAAGATCTGGTGAGTGATGAAATCGCCGTGCATATCGAAAAAGGCAAAGTGGTCACCAAACTGGCCCTCGACTGGCAGGAACGCATCCAACTGATACTGGCTGAGGATGGTACGCTGAAACGCCTGAAGTTCGCCGACACGCTGCGCGAGCAGAACGACGATATCGACAGGGACGATGTGGCTCAGCGCTTTGATGCCGATTTTATTCTGATGACCAGCGAGCTTTCCGCGTTAACCACCAATCTGGTGGAAGCACTGGGTGGCGAAGCGCAGCGCTAAACCAAACAGGGAAGAGAGTGCGTTATGCGACATGAGATTCCGGTCCGCTGCTTTTCCATCGCGCTTTATGTACTGCGCCCGGTG
>NZ_JAGFPF010001521.1:0-519 GCF_025962695.1 Candidatus Symbiopectobacterium sp. NZEC135
CCTGCGCAGCGCCCGCCCGCTTTCCCTGCAGTTCGATCATCTGCGGGCCTCAGCACAGGCCGTCACTCAGGGCACATTCACTACCCAGGCGACGCTTGTCAGCCAGGCACCGGAGGAAATGCTGCGCTTTGCGCAGGATTTCAATAGCATGACGCAGCAGTTGGCCCGCTATGAGCGTGAACTGCACACGTCCCACGTTGCCATGGCCCATGAATTACGTTCGCCACTCACCGCCGCCATTGGTCGGCTTCAGGGCATGCTTGATGGCGTATTCGCACCCGAACCACAACAGCTAGCAATGGTGATGAAACAGTTGCAACATCTCAACCGCCTGATTGACGATCTGCACCTGATTTCTCTTGCCGACGCCGACAGGCTGATACTGGATCGCCGTGAGCACAATCTGGCAGACTTGATGCGCGAACGCGCGGCCTGGCTCAAGCCGCAGTCAGAAGCCGCAGGCATGCTGATTACCGTGCAGGCCGATACGCCTTGTCCTTATGTGGGTGATGCCTTTGG
>NZ_JAGFPF010001519.1:0-519 GCF_025962695.1 Candidatus Symbiopectobacterium sp. NZEC135
CTGCATAAAAAAGCGCGTACCAATACCCAGGCTACCGCGTGAAAACACGTTGGCGTGGTTGTGGATACGGTAACCATAACCTTCCAGCTCCCACTCAACGGTTGGTGAATACTCACCTACATTGATTTGCGCCACGTCGCAGTGAATCAGACGCGCCTTTTTCCACGCCAGTGAGGTCCGCGTCGGGCCAATAATTTTTTCAAACAGTTGCAGCGTGGAAGTATGAATATCGCGCGCCTTAGCGCCAGCAATAATTCGCGTATGGGGAGCGACCACCGCGCGCAGCATGCGGAGCTGATGCTCCAGCATCGCCAGGGTTTTTGGCACCTTAATAACCACCAGCGATGGCGCATCGGGTAATGCCGCCAGGCTGTCTTGTAGCATGACGGATTCCGGCACAAAGCCGTTGAGCGACAGATTATGCCGCGTCGCCAGTTGGCTCAGGTAGCTGTCGCTGACGCAGAGCGGCTCATACGCCTGTAATCCACAGGCCAGTGCACCGAAGGTGTCGTTCAGAAT
>NZ_JAGFPF010001520.1:0-519 GCF_025962695.1 Candidatus Symbiopectobacterium sp. NZEC135
CGGGTACAGGCCGGACACCTCGATAATCAGGGCACGCTGAGCGCGGCGGATCTCCACCTGAAGGCGGACAGCCTGCGCAATCAGGGCAACGTGCAAGCGACCCGGGATGCTGACATCGCGGTGGCGGAAGCATTAACGCAAACCGACGCGGGCACGCTGTTGGCGGGCGGGCAACTGGCGCTTGATGCCGCGACGGCGGACACGCAGGGCGACATTCAGGCACAACAGTTTGGCTGCAACAAGGCAGCGCCGGTATTCGCGGCGACGGCGACATTCAGGTGACGGATTGGCGCAACCAAGGACAAATGGTGCTGGGCGGCAACGGTGTGCTGTCGGGCGCTTCGCTGGTCAACAGCGGCAGTTGGCAATCCGCTGCGCTCGAGTGGCAAGGTGACACCCTTATCAATCAGGGGCGGCTCCAATCGTTGGGCTCGCTGGGTATCTCGGCCAGTGAACGCATAAGCAACAGCGGTTCGATTCTCGCGGCCAACGCCCTCGATCTGTTCGCACCTACGCTGA
>NZ_JAGFPF010001523.1:0-519 GCF_025962695.1 Candidatus Symbiopectobacterium sp. NZEC135
TTGGTGCATCAACTGCAACGGGAACGAGGGATGAGCGCCGGTTATTTTGGCAGTCAGGGCAACGCTTTTGGCCCCGAGTTGCAGACGCAGCGTCAGGACACGGACAAAGCCGCTACCGCTTTTCAGCAGCGTTACCGCGACATGGATACCACCTGGTTAGGCGGCGATGTGGCTAAAAACTTTACCCAGGTGGCGGATTCGCTCAACACACTGGAGACGCTCCGGGGTCAGGTAAACAGCATGTCGATACCGGTGAATGCCGCGCTGGGTGCCTATAGCGAAAAAGTGACGGCGTTGTTGGAAGGGATTGGACGGATGGCGCATGTGGTACGAGATGCCGGGGTGACGCAGCAGATCGCGGCCTACTACAGCCTGCTGAATGCCAAGGAGCAGGCGGGGATTGAGCGCGCGGTGCTGGCTAACGTTTTTTCTGCCAACCGTTTTGGTGAGGGCATGTTTGTGCGCCTGAACCAATTGGTGGGACGCGGCGATGCCTATATTGCCAGTTTCAGAACCCTG
>NZ_JAGFPF010001518.1:0-509 GCF_025962695.1 Candidatus Symbiopectobacterium sp. NZEC135
CATCAGCAAAGGTAGATATCGCATGACAACTGAAAGCAAATGCCCATTCTCTGGTGGCGGCAGTAAGCCCACCGCCAGCAGCGGCACCACGAATCAGGATTGGTGGCCAAATCAGCTCAGTCTGAAAGTACTCCATCAACACAGCTCGCTCTCCGACCCTCTCAGTAAAAATTTCGATTACGCCGCCGCCTTTAACCGTCTCGATCTGGCGGCAGTTAAAAAAGATCTCCACGCCTTGATGACCGATTCCCAGCCCTGGTGGCCTGCGATGGCCCGCTGTTTATTCGTATGGCCTGGCCCAGCGCCGGGACCTACCGTACTGGCGATGGCCGCGGTGGCGCAGGTGCCGGACAGCAGCGCTTTGCGCCGCTGAACAGTTGGCCGGATAACGTAAACCTCGATAAGGCGCGGCGTTTACTGTGGCCGATCAAGCAAAAGTATGGTCAAAACATCTCCTGGGCCGATTTGATGATTCTGACCGGCAACGTGGCATTAGAATCCATGGGCTT
>NZ_JAGFPF010001524.1:0-518 GCF_025962695.1 Candidatus Symbiopectobacterium sp. NZEC135
AACGGTATTGCCTTCCAGACCAACATTCTGGCGTTGAATGCGGCCGTTGAGGCCGCGCGCGCTGGCGAACAGGGGCGGGGCTTTGCCGTGGTAGCCGGGGAGGTGCGTAACCTGGCCCAGCGCAGTGCTCAGGCGGCAAAAGAGATTGAAACCCTGATCGATGAATCCGTCAATAACGTCAAGATTGGCTCGGATCAGGTCGCGCTGGCAGGCAGTGCGATGGAAAATATCGTCAAGGCGGTGACCAGCGTGACGGATATCATGGGGGAGATTGCTTCTGCGTCGAGCGAACAGAGCAAGGGGATCAGTCAGGTCGGCCAGGCCGTGGTGGAAATGGATAGCGTGACACAGCAGAACGCCGCGTTGGTGGAGCAATCGGCTTCCGCCTCTGCCTCGTTAGAAGAGCAAGCGCGGCATCTCAATCAGATCGTCTCTATCTTCCAATTGGCGACGCTGGGGTCAGCGCCAAAAGCCGTGGCGGTACGTAAACCGGTAGCAACCAGTGCGGTGCCAGCATT
>NZ_JAGFPF010001526.1:0-517 GCF_025962695.1 Candidatus Symbiopectobacterium sp. NZEC135
GAACAGATCGCCTTGTTGTATAACAAAAGCCCCGAAGTGGTCGCCATGGCGGCACAGTTGATGCTTTTTGCCGCGATTTATCAGATTTCAGATGCAGTGCAGGCTATCGGCAACGGTGTATTGCGTGGCTATAAAGATACGCGATCCATTTTCTACATCACCTTCGTCTCCTACTGGATACTCGGTTTACCCAGCGGGTATTTGCTGGCAATGACCGATTATTGGGTGCCACGCATGGGGCCCGCCGGTTTCTGGTGCGGTTTTATCATCGGACTCACTGCGGCCGCGATCATGATGGTGCTGCGTATCCGTTATCTGCAACGTCAACCGCCCGGCGATATTCTGGCTCGCGCGGCGCGCTAACCCTGATGTCACCCAGCGCCAAGGGGCAATACGCCATTGGCGCTGGGTGAAAAAAACACAAAGTGAATACAAGCGCAGCAGTCGTGCAGTTCAACCGCATAAATTTTGCATTTGCGTCTTGCCAGCACCCTATTCACTCGCTACTATGCGCCCC
>NZ_JAGFPF010001529.1:0-517 GCF_025962695.1 Candidatus Symbiopectobacterium sp. NZEC135
ATGCGGCCTTGGTAGAGCAATCTGCGGCAGCGGCGGCGGCGTTGGAAGATCAGGCTAACTACCTGCGCCAGGCCGTGGCGACCTTTAAAATTAGGGAGGCAACGCGCGCTCAGGGGGCGGCACAATCCTCGAAAAGTGCAGTCTTGCCCGCATCGTTACCGGCATCCGCGAAGGTGCAGACCAAATCAGACAATGCCAATTGGGAAACGTTTTAATCCTGATGGAAAACGGATCTGTTTCCCATCGTAGTATCCAATAACAGACTGCATGAACGAGGGGGATTATTCCCCCTTCTTCTCATTCATTTGACCTATTTGCAGCATTTCATCAGCCCACAGCGTGGCATCTAGCACGATGTGTATCATCTGTTGCTCGGTGATCTTCAGCTCCGAGATAAGCGTATTTACCTCTTGCCAATGCTGTTTTTCATATTCTGTTGCCAGCATGAGGTAACGTGCATAGGTGCCGGTGTTTTCAAGCAGCGCCTGTTTTACCTCATTAGGCAGCGCTATTTCCG
>NZ_JAGFPF010000152.1:0-3560 GCF_025962695.1 Candidatus Symbiopectobacterium sp. NZEC135
CTTGTTAGTGATGCTCCATCTCTTGTCATCGTGACGGATGATATATTGGATTGTGAAAGGAAAAGAGAACTCTTCAAAATCAAATGTTATTCGTTGGGTGTGAGAGTCCTGCTTTTCACCGAAGGGTGTGTAGATCTTAGTATTAGTAAAGACCTTTCTGTTGTCGATAGGAAAAGCCCTTTGCATCTCTATGAAACCATTATCGATCTGTTTTGTGCGGGCTATCGGCTCATTGATTCGAAAGTCGTACCTGACAAAAAGTTGAATGTGAAGAAAGTCCTTAGCCCAAGAGAAAATACCATATTGTCTATGATGACTGGCGGTGTAAGCGTAAGAGATATATCAAAGCAATTGAAAATTAAAGAAAAAACAATCATGACATATAAACGCCGATTCTTCGCAAAATTGGGTGTGAGAAAACTTCGAGACTGTATTATACCTTAATCAGAGTTTCACTATGCCGAGTAATATTGTTTTCTATGATTTGGATTCTTTCTTTGTTCTTGGTGCCAAGACGCTGCTTGATACCTTTGAACCTATTTATATTGCTGCAACACAACGAGATGTTATCGATCTTCTTAAGCGGCAGAGTATCGATATCCTCATCATTGATCCTTCACAGAGAGTTTGGATTATTTCGGAGGATTTTTTAGCTTCAGTTCGTTCTGTTTCAGAAAATACGAAGATTGTTTTCTTAATTGAAAGTAAAAATAAAAGTAATTTTTACATCAATAGGCTATGTCCACATTTGGTAATTGAAAAAAACATTGACACCGCCATTTTTGTAAAAATATTGGAGTTGCTCAATATTGGTATCTATGCCAATAAAATATGATGTTGCCATTTTTATGTTGTTCAATTCTTCAAATTGAAGACCGGTTTTTCTGATAAGGTAAGAATCAAGAATGTTATATAATTATGAAGACAAACGCTGCCCATTGTTTGAAGAAAAATTAAGCAGCAAGACTAATATATTGAAAAAATACTTGTTGCCTCATATGGTGAGGGTAAAAAATGCCAAGGGTAAGCAGGATTTAATGTCGTTTTTCTATGTGTCATCTGGATTTCTCTCTGTGTATAGAAAAAATGAAGATATTCTTCTTGGTCATCTACACGCCCCTGTTTTCTTTGGTGTTAATTATTTATATGATGCCTATTTTCCCGTTTATTTTACCGGTGGCCCTGAAACGGTTATTTATCACGGCGATGTTGATACGCTACTGAAAATAATAAAAGAGAACCACCTGGAAGAATGTCTTATCTACGTTATGATCGCTAACCTGAATGAATTATATCGCAGAGACTTGATATCCGGGAAGTCTGATAGTTATCAGGTGATAAGAAGTATATTATTGCATTATATTGATAAACCACTGGGTTTTAGAATGCAATTTGGCATAGCCTCAATTATTATCAAGCTCACAGGTTTGTCCCGTAGTCATGTCATGAGAATTTTGTCCGAGTTGAAAAAAGGGGGGTATATTGAAACCAAAGAGGGGAAGCTTATCTCTGTTTCCGATTTGCCAGAAAAGTTTTGAATAAAAGGCTAAACCTATTTTTGTCTATAACCGCTATCTCACGTGGTTAGATATATTAAATAATCTGTTTTTAATCAATGCCTTGATGTTTTTTATCTTTTCATTTTTTGCTTTTATCCCATCGGTGTTTTGGGTCATTTTTTGAAAGAATAGTCGCTGAATTTGTTCTATTCTTGGTGTGCGTAATCATTAAAGGATTACGGGCGTAAAACACGATGGTAACAATAGTTTCCTGATGTGAAGATGCTGTGTCTCTTTTTATGCGTCCGTCGTTTCCTGTATTCGTTATGTTCAGAATTACAGGTGAAGTACATGTTTATGCGTGATTTCTTTTCTTATTTATTGCGGATTTCGCGAGTAAATCCCATTTTCTCACAGTATTTTTTCTTGTGCATGCTGGCTCTGAGCGGCTCACTCTTCTCTTCATCTGTACTATCTACTCATCAAATTCTCACTGATTCCGAGCACCTTGCTTCGCTACCTACTACGCTATATTCGTTGAAAATGGGTGAATCACCGCAGTCCGTAGCAAAAAGCCTGCATGTCAGCATGGATATACTGCGAAAATTAAATGAATCACGGACTTTCTTACATAAATTCGATGATCTTCAACCCGGTGAGGAACTGATTGTCCCAGTGATGCCTTTGGTATCGAGCAGCACAAATTTTCAACGTGCTGAGCCTTCCCTGCTAATTCCAGATAATGAACGTTCGCATAAGATTGCTCAATTAGCCCTTCGGGTCGGCCCCTTTCTTGCTGACGATCCAAGGCGCGATACCGCTATTGCCGAGCTGCATCGCTTTGCTATTGATCAGGCAGGCAGTGGGTTTCAGCATTGGCTGAGTCGTTTTGGTACTGCTCGTGTACAACTCGATGCAAATAATGCCTCTTTGCTTAAAAAATCTCAGGTTGATTTACTGCTTCCTTTACGGGACAGGCAGGACAATCTTCTTTTCACGCAGGGCAGTATTCATCATATCGATAAACGCGTGCAGGCAAATCTGGGTGTAGGTATGCGTCACGTCACTCAGGATGTTGTGGTGGGGGGCAACGGTTTTCTCGACTACGATTTTTCTCATCATCATGTGCGTGCGGGGATTGGCATAGAATATTGGCGTGATTACCTGAAACTGGGAGTGAATAGTTATCTACGCCTTAGCAACTGGAAAGCGCCCTATGACAATGAGCGAGAGCGTCCAGCGAATGGGTGGGATATTCGCACGGAAGCCTATTTACCTGATTGGCCCCAACTTGGTGTGAAACTATTGTATGAGCAGTTTTATGGCGAGCAGGTGGTACTGTTTGGTAAGGACGATCGCCAGCATAATCCTCATGCCATTGGTGCAGGTGTAAACTATACCCCCTTCCCACTGATGACGTTGAGCGCAGAGCGGCGCAGTGGGAAAGCAGGAAGCGGTGATACACGCTTTAGCCTGCAATTTCACTATCAGCTTAGTCAGCCTTGGGAGCGGCAGCTTGATCCTGAAGCGGTTGGTTCGACTCGCCGTTTGCAGGGACAGCGTTACGATCTTGTTACGCGCAAAAATCATCTGGTGCTTGAGTATCGCAAGGTGCAGCGTCTCTTTTTGAGTATGATCCGGGCTATAGATGGGTATTCCGGAGAGCAGAAGCCGCTTAATGTAGAAGTGAGCGCTACCCATAAGCTCGCTCGCCTGGAGTGGTCTGCACCGGCGTTGATCGCTGCGGGAGGAAAAATCTTGCCGCGTGGATACCAAAATTATGCGGTGGTGTTACCTAACTATAAGGACGGCGGTCAACCCCAAAACTGCTACCGCGTTTGCGCCGTTGCCGTAGATACGCAGGGTCATCGTTCTAATCAGGGCAAATCCTGGGTACGCGTTCATGCACCCGCAATGGCCATGATGCGTACGGCCTCGGATACCGCCCGCAGCACGTTTTCGGTTATGCCTGCTTCAGCCGTGGCAAACAATGCGGCCAGCATCAACATTGTCCTGACGATAAAAGACAGTAACGATAGGCCCCTAAGCAGCATGGCAGGC
>NZ_JAGFPF010001528.1:0-517 GCF_025962695.1 Candidatus Symbiopectobacterium sp. NZEC135
CACGGCTTCGGTAAATCAATGTAGACAGCATAAGACTCAGACTCTTAGAAGAAAAATAGGTGTTTCAATATACCCACCATCAGGGAAAGGCATTGTGGTAGATAAGATACCAGACAAGACGCGTCACGCGTATCACCGTTTTTCCTAAACGTACTACGCCGACAATCCATGTTCAGCGGACGATTACGGCTGGTAAGGTGTCCACTAAAAGACACGTTCATGGACAAAGATTAGCAGCAACAAAATTCATCCTCCAGTTTTCAATGCCCTGCATTGCACCAATAACCCGTTGACATCAATCACTATGCCTACAAACCGTCATCGATAACTACGGTAGAAAAGCGTTTCTTGCTAATGTTGTGAGTGCATCCGACGGAGAACGCGTCACCATACTAATCTCGCCTTTAAATCATTCAGCATATCAGGCTATTACTGGAAACTATCAGAAAACCGCTTGATCGATGAGCATCGCACATATACTGTATTTATATACATATATAGAGAAAATCATCATGCC
>NZ_JAGFPF010001527.1:0-517 GCF_025962695.1 Candidatus Symbiopectobacterium sp. NZEC135
CAATCTGGGCGAGTTTCGTCAAGGCGATATGGTCCCTCCTTTCGACAAGGCGGTATTTTCCTGCGATCTGCTGAAACCCTTTGGACCGGTAAAAACCCAGTTCGGCTACCACATCATCAAGGTGCTGTACCGTAACTAAGCGTTTTGGCAACAGAGCGTGCTGTATTGTTGCGCCGCGCACACTGCGCGGCGCGTACCCTGTTATGACTCCGCCATCATCAGCAGGCTGGCATTTCCTCCCGCTGCCGCCGTATTCACGCTGAGCACACGTTCATGCCATAAACGCTCCAGCGGCAGGGTGTCACTGCCGGGCTCACACCCGAGCAAAGGAACAATCGCTCCCTCCCATTGCGCGAGCTGCTGGCCAACCTGACGCAGCATGTCGCTATCGCCGTGGCAGATAACCGCGCCAATCTGCTCACCGTCCTGTTGCCATTCCGGCGTAAAGCGAATGCGGCGCTGTACTTCCTGCGGCAAGCTGCGGGCAAGTTCACGTAACGCTGCGCTGTCAGGCCAT
>NZ_JAGFPF010001525.1:0-517 GCF_025962695.1 Candidatus Symbiopectobacterium sp. NZEC135
GTGTTTTCGCTATTGATGCAGGTGATGGCGATAGCGCCGATTGTGGCACCGCCGTTGGGCAACCTGTTGTCGGGCACGCTGGGTTGGCAGGCGATTTTCTGGGGACTGGGTATCGTCGGGGCAATCATGCTGTTTGCCACCTGGCGCTGGGTGCCAGAGAGTCTGCCGCGAAGTCAGCGCATGCAGGGCAATATTGGTGCGGCTTTTGTCGGTTATACCGCGCTGTTTCGCCAGCGCATCTATATGGGATTCACCCTGTCCGGGGCGTTCACCATGGGCGGACTGTTTACCTATATTGGCGCATCGGCATTTATTTTTATCGATTATTTCCATCTCTCTCCCACCCTCTACAGCACCCTGTTTGCCGCGAATGCGCTGGGCATGGTGGTGTGCGGGCAGATCAACATCTTTCTGCTTAACCGCTGGCGCGAGCAGCAGATTCTCGCCGTGGGATTAGGGATACATCTGGTCGGAACCTTGTTGCTGGTAGGGCTGTGGTTGAGCGGTGGCGCGACGT
>NZ_JAGFPF010001531.1:0-516 GCF_025962695.1 Candidatus Symbiopectobacterium sp. NZEC135
CAGCGATCGCTTCACCCACGTTGCGGCGTAAACGCTTTTGCAGTTTGTTGAGGTTGTATTGCTGCTTTTGATTAATTTGTTGATTTTCTTGCATTTTATTTCTTTTCCAAACGCTTGGGGGGCACCACAGGGGCAAATCGATGCACAGGGAAAGCCGTTTATTCAGCATTCCGACCCGATCTGCATTCAGGTCTTCTATCCATTTGCCCTAGATTTCATATACCTATTGTGCATTTTCATGCTCCCTTTGTGTAGTGATCAACCAGGGGTTGGTTCTTGCAGAAAGCAACCTGCATGTATAAGTATGGCGCGTATGGTACGGATTACGGCGACGAATGCCAGATCGTTTTACTGCTGAGTTCGATAATTGTGCCACCATCCCCACCCACATTGGGCGAGGATTTGTCGGACATTGGTTAAAATATTACTCTGTTTGGTAGTCTTTTAATTTTATCAAACAACTGGACTTGGTTTCATAGTCATAACATTTCTGAATGTAAATGTCAGGGTTCTCCT
>NZ_JAGFPF010001530.1:0-516 GCF_025962695.1 Candidatus Symbiopectobacterium sp. NZEC135
GCCAGTTTGATCGTCCCGCTGGTAGCCGAGGCAGTTGCCTAGCGGTGGTCTGAAATACGCTCCTCATTATCACAGAAGAAAATGCTGGTTTCACGACCGGCATTTTTATTTTAGCTTATCTGAGCGCGGATCGGCTCAATCGGCCCGCCCTCGCGCCAACCAGAGTACGCGTGAAAAAAGTGTGCGAATCAAGACAGGAATGGCGTCATTGCCGCGTTCAGCGGCAGCCATTGCTACCTCGATGGCCAGATCCGGTTTTGAGGCACGGTGAATCGCTTTCACAATCACTTTTGCGGCTGAGAGCGGCACATTTTCCGGCAACTGTGCAATGCGATGGAAAACATCCTTGTAGCCATTGCGATACATAAAATGCTCCATATCGGGGGCAGAAAGCATCGTGATATGGTCGCGATCGGTTTCGCCCTGTTGGGTCAGCAGGCTGCGCGCCGTGGCGGCATATTTTTTACACTCGTCTTCGCCCTCCACCAGCACGTGGCACCCCATGCCCATGCGCTG
>NZ_JAGFPF010001532.1:0-516 GCF_025962695.1 Candidatus Symbiopectobacterium sp. NZEC135
ATTGGAGCCTGAAAAAGGCATAGGGAATTTTTATGGCCGGCCGCACTATCCTATAACGGCGTTTTTTGCTTTGTTGTGGTGCATCCGGTGACACACTGCACCAGCACAAGGCGGAGGCTGCCAGCAACCTCGCGCCAGAATGCGGCACGGTCAGAAATGGTTTTCTGAACCGTGCCACCTTGGCATTACGACAAATCTACGCAGAGATATTTCATCTCCAGATAATCTTCAATACCGAAACGCGAGCCTTCACGGCCTAAACCGGACTGTTTCACCCCGCCGAACGGGGCCACTTCGTTAGAGATAAGACCGGTATTGATGCCCACCATGCCGTAATCCAACGCTTCCGGCACCTTCCACTGGCGCACCGCATCACGGGTATAGACATAGGCGGCCAGACCGAACTCGGTGTCGTTCGCCATGGCGATAACCTCGGCGTCATCCTTAAACGGAAACAGCGGCGCCACCGGGCCAAAGGTGTCTTCACGGGGAAAGCGGATTTGCGGTGTGACATCA
>NZ_JAGFPF010001535.1:0-515 GCF_025962695.1 Candidatus Symbiopectobacterium sp. NZEC135
AAGCAGCATTTTGAACCAGTACGGCATTGATATGGTTGATGTGTCGCTGCTGGCCGATAAACACGACGACTTACGTAATCTCAAGATCGGCCAGCAGCTCTCCTGGACAGTCAACGATGACGGTGAATTGCAAAGCCTGACGTGGCAGATGTCGCGTCGTGAAACCCGTATCTATGAGCGCGGCGATAACGGTTTTAAAGAACGCGTGGAGATGCAGAAAGGGGAGTGGCACAACCGCGTTATCAACGGTCGCCTGAGTGGCAGTTTTGTGCAGAGCGCCAAAACGGCGGGTCTGACCGACAGTGAAGTCAATGCGGTGATCAAGGCGCTGCAATGGCAGCTCGATTTCCGCAAACTGCGCAAAGACGATAATTTCTCGGTATTGCTATCGCGGGAAATTCTCGACGGCCGCAGTGAGCAGAGCGAATTGATCGGTGTTCGGCTGAACACCGGCGATAAAGATTACTTTGCTATCCGTGCGGCCGACGGTAAGTTCTACGATCGGGAAGGGTCAG
>NZ_JAGFPF010001534.1:0-515 GCF_025962695.1 Candidatus Symbiopectobacterium sp. NZEC135
GCTTTCTTTATCCGCAATATGCTGCTGGCGGTGCTGCTGAGTTTGATCTTTTTTGCGCTTTTGCTTTCGCTCTAACAGGCGACGGCAAAGGCCGTTTTTATCCCGGGCTCAGAACATCCTATCGCGACTCGGATTGCGCATCGAGCCAATCGATAAAACGAGAGATCGATTGGCTATCCGGATCGCAAAAATCCATGTGGGTTCCCTGCGCGATGGTTATGCATTCGACGGGCGTGCCTTTTTGCTGAGCGTGCCGTGCATAGTCATCTATTTCGCCAATCGGGAGCACTTCATCATGCTCGCCGTGAAAAATAACCTGTTTACCCTGGGCAGGTAGCTGGGCAATAGGAGAGGTATGCTGGTAAATATCCCTGTTTTCATCGGGCGTGCAGCCAAGGAATGCCGTGATAAATTCCCGCCGCTGCACATCGCGGTAGCTTGCTACTAAATCCACCACCGGGGCCAGACCGATAAAAGCGTCGGGAATAATGTTCAATGCATGCTCACTCAAGCGG
>NZ_JAGFPF010001536.1:0-515 GCF_025962695.1 Candidatus Symbiopectobacterium sp. NZEC135
ACATGCCAGAAAATTATAAACACACCACTGTGCTGTTGGACGAAGCGGTTAATGGCCTCAATATCCGCGCTGACGGCACATACATCGACGGTACGTTTGGCCGTGGTGGCCATTCGCGACTGATCCTTTCCCGTCTCGGACCGGAAGGGCGCCTTGTGGCTATCGATCGCGATCCTCAGGCTATTGCCGCCGCCGAGGCGATTCAAGATTCACGCTTTTCTATTGTTCACGGACCTTTTTCCGCAGACCCTGGGATTAACCGGGCGTATCGACGGCGTGCTGCTCGATTTAGGTGTTTCTTCGCCGCAGTTGGACGATCCTGAACGCGGTTTTTCCTTTATGCGTGATGGCCCGTTGGACATGCGCATGGACCCGACACGCGGCCAGTCAGCGGCACAATGGTTGCAAACGGCAGAAGTCGACGACATTGCCTGGGTGTTGAAAACCTTTGGCGAAGAGCGGTTTGCCAAGCGCATTGCGCGCGCCATTGTTGAACGCAACAGCACAGAACCGAT
>NZ_JAGFPF010001533.1:0-515 GCF_025962695.1 Candidatus Symbiopectobacterium sp. NZEC135
GATGGTCGATGACATTCTCACCATGGCGGATCGCCACCTGCAACGCCTTAACCTGCGCCGTCGGGAAACCTGCCCGGCTTCTGAGCTGGTGGTGGGAATGCAGTGCGGGGGCAGCGATGCCTTCTCCGGCGTAACAGCCAACCCGGCGGTGGGTTATGCCTCAGACTTGCTGGTGCGCTGTGGCGCTACCGTGATGTTCTCGGAGGTCACCGAAGTGCGCGATGCCATCCACCTTCTCACCCCGCGCGCCGCGACCGAAGAAGTGGGTCGTCGTCTGCTTGAAGAGATGGCCTGGTATGACAATTATCTGGATACCGGTAAAACCGATCGCAGCGCCAATCCCTCCCCCGGTAATAAAAAGGGCGGGCTGGCGAACGTGGTCGAAAAAGCCCTCGGCTCCATCGCCAAATCGGGCCAAAGCGCCATTTCCGAAGTGCTCTCTCCGGGGCAGCGCCCGACCAAACGCGGGTTGATCTACGCGGCAACGCCAGCCAGCGATTTTGTGTGTGGCACCC
>NZ_JAGFPF010000153.1:0-3520 GCF_025962695.1 Candidatus Symbiopectobacterium sp. NZEC135
CGCGCCAGTGCCTGAAAATTACGGCGGTTAGCATCGGCAGCCCCCATGCCGACCAGCGCCATAAACAACGGGATCAGCGGGGCGGTAACCAACAAAATGAGCGCCGCCGCCCAGTTGATGGGAAACACGGCGGTCAGAATCAGCAAAGGAATCAAGGCTGCAAGATACATTTGTGGCAGATAGCGCGCATAGTAATCCTGCATGTCTTCGACTTGTTCTAAAATCAGCGTTGCCCAACTGCCAGCGGGTTTTCCCTGTACCCAGGCCGGCCCCAGGCGCTGTAATTTTTCCAGTACCTGATGGCGAATTTGTTGCCGTACTGCCTCACCACAGCGAAAGCCCACCTGCTCGCGCAGGAAATGCGTGAGCGCGCGTGCGGCGAACAAGCCTATAAGCAGCACGAACTCGCTGACGAGTGTCTGACGAGGCATATGTTCAATAATCAAGGCGTGCAGCAGTGTTGCCAACACCCATGCCTGTGCCACGATCAGAAGGCCGCTTACTATCCCCAGCAGTAAAGAGAGGCGGAGCCAGCGCTGTGCCAGTTTGCTCTGTTGTTTTAGCCAGCGTGCAAGTTGTTGCTGTCGAGTCTGTTTCATAGAGTACCGGGCTGCGCCATAGAGAAGGGAACACCCAAAAACCAACCTTTATGTAACTGTTATATAACAAAAAGCGGGTGGGTATTCAGCGTGGCCTCATGTTACCGCGCTAAAGTGCAGGTGCAAACCAAAAGGAGGGAGAAAATGCGGGGAGAGATCAATTTTCCCAAAAGGGAGCCCAAAGCACCCCCTTATTCAGGTAGTACGATCTGAATAAGGGGGAAGAGGGCAGAATATTATCGGGTGGCGAGGCCATCCAGATAGCGTTCTGCATCCAGCGCAGCCATGCAACCGGTGCCCGCCGAGGTAATGGCCTGACGGTAGATATGATCCATCACGTCGCCTGCGGCAAACACGCCGGGGATACTGGTCTGAGTCGCATTGCCGTGGATACCGGATTGTACCTTGATGTAGCCGTTTTCCAGCGCCAGTTGACCGTCAAAAATAGCGGTGTTTGGGCTATGGCCAATGGCGATAAATACGCCAGCCAGTTCCAGCTCTTCGCTCTCGTCCGTGCGGGTATTACGAATACGCACGCCAGTCACGCCCATGTCATCACCAAGTACTTCATCCAACGTGCGATCGGTGTGCAGCACAATATTGCCGTTTTGCACTTTGTCCATCAGACGGTCGATCAGGATTTTCTCAGCGCGGAAGCTGTCACGGCGGTGGATTAAATGCACTTGCTGCGCAATGTTAGACAGATAAAGCGCTTCTTCTACCGCGGTATTGCCGCCACCCACAACAGCGACGCGCTGGTTACGGTAAAAGAAACCGTCACAGGTGGCGCAGGCGGATACACCCTTGCCTTTGAAGGCGTCTTCGGAAGGCAGGCCGATATAACGTGCGGAGGCACCGGTCGCCACGATCAGGGCATCACAGGTATATTCTTCGCTGTCGCCGAACAGGCGAAACGGACGCTGTTGCAAATCAACGCGCTGAATATGATCGAAAATGATCTCGGTGTTGAATTTTTCAGCATGAGCGTGCATGCGGTCCATCAGCAACGGCCCGGTAAGCCCTTCAGCGTCGCCCGGCCAGTTTTCCACTTCCGTCGTGGTCGTCAACTGCCCGCCTTTTTCCATGCCAGTAATCAATACCGGATGCAGGTTGGCGCGCGCGGCGTACACCGCAGCGGTATAGCCCGCGGGGCCAGAACCTAAAATCAATAGCTTGTGGTGCTTGACGGTACCCATGTGTTCCTCTTTTGCAACAGTCTACTTAAACCCGATTGTAAGGAAATTACCGAACTAAAAAAAGTAGGCAGCAAAATTGTTACCTATTTGTTTAATCGGCTGTGCCGATAACCCATACAATTCACTGATAAGACAGCGCCATTTATTAGCGAAATGATTGAAAATGGTCTTACCGAGCGCGCAGTAGGGTTTTATTTGGCAGTTTCTTCTGATTTTCATTGTTTTGCTTTGACAATCGGCTACCGTTTTGCGAAAACATCTAAGGAAGAGGAAACTATTTGTATGTGAATGGTTGAAAGCTCGGCTTTTCTTTATGTTATTGGCTTTTACTGTGCGACCCGCTGATGGTGCGTTTATAACAGGACAGACAGGGTGTTATGCACGCAGGGATGACATTGCGGTGCGACGTGGCAGTGAAAGGGAAGTGACGTAAAGCGACCCTTGATATACAAACTAGACAGCGCGTCTTCTTTTAGGGCTGCTCTGATACATTGATGTGGGTCGGAGTGTAGCAAGGGCAAGGACGTAGTGAAGAGAGACAATAAGAATGGTAGACACGAAAAAACGACCGGGAAAAGATCTTGATCGCATCGATCGCAATATCCTGAATGAATTACAAAAAGACGGCCGAATCTCTAACGTTGAACTTTCCAAACGCGTGGGGCTTTCTCCTACGCCGTGTCTGGAACGCGTGCGCCGCCTGGAGCGTCAAGGCTTTATCAATGGCTATACCGCATTGCTTAATCCGCATTACCTCGATGCTTCACTGCTGGTGTTTGTTGAGATCACGCTGAACCGCGGTGCGCCAGATGTGTTTGAGCAGTTCAACACTGCCGTGCAGAAATTGGAAGAAATTCAGGAGTGCCATTTGGTCTCTGGGGATTTCGACTATTTACTGAAAACACGCGTGCCGGATATGTCAGCATACCGTAAGCTGCTGGGTGAAACCTTGCTGCGCTTGCCGGGTGTGAACGATACCCGTACCTACGTGGTGATGGAAGAAGTAAAACAGAGCAATCGTCTGGTGATCAGAACGCGCTAAACGCAGGGGTGCAAAGCCCGCTAATTTCAGCTACACTCCTGTGAATATATACAGTCACAGCGCCGAGTTCGCCTCGGCGTTTTGTCATGAACATGAACAGGACCCCTGGAGAGACGCTTGAGCCAGGAATATACCGAAGACAAAGACGTGGCGCTGAAGAAACTCAGCGGCAGCCGTCGTTTATTGGAAGCGATTTTAATCGTTGTCGCGCTATTCGCCGTTTATTTGAGCGTAGCGCTGTTTAGCTTCAGTCCGTCTGACCCGAGTTGGTCACAAACTGCCTGGCATGAGCCGATTCATAATCTGGGCGGTGGTGTCGGCGCTTGGCTGGCCGATACGCTGTTTTTCATCTTTGGTGTGCTGGCTTACGCCATTCCACCGATCATGCTATCGCTTTGCTGGGTCGCCTTTCGCCAGCGCGATAATCAGAGCGATGTCGATCTGTTTACTCTCTCTTTGCGCCTGATTGGTACGTTGGCGCTGATCCTCACGTCCTGCGGTCTGGCCGCGCTCAATGTGGACGATCTCTACTATTTCGCCTCGGGTGGCGTGCTGGGCAGTCTATTGAGCAGTTCAATGGTCCCGCGTTTCAACAGCATGGGTGCCACGCTGATTCTGCTCTGCGTCTGGGCGGCGGGCTTGACGCTGTTTACCGGTTGGTCATGGTTGACCATTGCGGAAAA
>NZ_JAGFPF010001538.1:0-514 GCF_025962695.1 Candidatus Symbiopectobacterium sp. NZEC135
AAAATGGTTACGAGGTGGATGTAAACAGTGAATTCCGCGCACTTGGCCTGGTGAATATCGTCTCTGGTTTATCGCAGGGCTTTGCCATTAGCGGGGCGAATTCGCGTACGGCGGTTAACGATGCCAACGGTGGCAAAAGTCAGTTGGTGTCTGTGATCGCCGCCTTGGCGATTGCTCTGGTGGTCGCATTGTTAAGTGAGCCCCTGCAATATATTCCTATTGCGGTACTCGGCGTCATTTTGATTTATGCGTCGTGGGGGCTGCTGGATTTACGCAGTATATCCCAATTGCGGAAGCGCAATCGCCCGGCATTCTACCTGGCTCTGTTTACTTTTCTGAGTGTGCTGCTGGTGGGCATTATTCCGGGGATTGGATTGGCGGTGTTGCTGGGGTTGTTGCAATTCCTTCAGACAGTATTCCGACCGACGGAGCATTTGCTCGGCGTCAATGCCGAAGGCATGATCCATTCATTAAATACCGGCAATGATTGTGATATCAGACCGGTGGACGGCGT
>NZ_JAGFPF010001537.1:0-514 GCF_025962695.1 Candidatus Symbiopectobacterium sp. NZEC135
GCGATCAGGCAGCACGCACGTTGGACGAAGCGCTGTACAGCATCAGCGGTATTACCCAAGCCAACACGCTCGGGGGTACGCAGGATGCGGTGATAAAACGTGGGTTTGGCGACAACCGCGATGGCTCGCTGTTTCGCGATGGCATTCGTTCGATTCAGGCCCGCAATTTCACGCCTACCAGCGAGCGCGTTGAAGTCCTCAAAGGCCCCGCCTCGATGCTGTACGGCATGGGTGAACCCGGCGGCGTGATCAACATCATCAGCAAAAAACCGGAACTGGTTCAAAAAACCCATATCGAAGGCTGGCAGAGCAGTTTTAACGGGGGCGGCGGTCAGGTGGATGTCACCGGCCCACTGGGGGACAACGGTCTCGCTTACCGCATGCTGGTCGATCACGACGAAACCGATTACTGGCGCAATTTTGGCCGCAAGCGCCAAACCACCGTGGCGCCGTCAGTGATGTGGTATGGCGATGACACCACGGTGCGCCTTGCCTATGAACATCAGGAATACCT
>NZ_JAGFPF010001540.1:0-514 GCF_025962695.1 Candidatus Symbiopectobacterium sp. NZEC135
GGCGTGGCCGATTTAAACATCGGCCTGCTGTTCTTCCTGATGATGGCGGGGCTGGCGGTATACGCCGTGCTGTTCGCCGGTTGGGCGAGCGGTAACAAATACTCCCTGCTGGGGGCGGTGCGTGCATCCGCACAAACGCTGAGCTACGAAGTGTTTCTCGGTTTGTCGCTGATGGGCGTGGTGGCACAGGCGGGCTCGTTCAACATGCGCGATATCGTCGAATCTCAGGCGCATTTGTGGAACGTTATCCCGCAGTTCTTCGGCTTTCTGACCTTTGCCATCGCCGGTGTGGCGGTGTGTCACCGTCATCCTTTCGACCAACCGGAAGCGGAACAGGAACTGGCGGATGGTTACCACATCGAATATTCCGGTATGAAGTTCGGTCTGTTCTTCGTCGGTGAATATATCGGTATCGTGACCGTATCGGCGCTGATGGTAACGCTGTTCTTCGGTGGCTGGCATGGCCCGCTGTTACCGCCTTTCGTCTGGTTTGCGCTGAAAACCGGTTTCTTCA
>NZ_JAGFPF010001539.1:0-514 GCF_025962695.1 Candidatus Symbiopectobacterium sp. NZEC135
TTTCGATAACGTTAAGGCGCTCAGGTTCGGCAACGGCATCGTCCTCGGGGTGCCAACCGACCGGCTGGAGCGGAAGCGTTTCACGATCGAACGCCAAATCGCCACCGTCAATCACTTCGCTGCCGTGCTGAATTCCCTTGAAATCGAAAAGCTGATGATCGGCCAAATGGGAAGGCACCACGTTTTGCATGGCAGTGAACATGGTCTCAATGCGACCGGGATGACGTTTATCCCAATCGCGCAGCATATCCTTGATCACCTGACGTTGCAGATTAGGCTGCGATCCGCACAGATTGCAGGGGATGATCGGGAACGCACGCGCTTCGGCAAAACGTTCGATATCTTTTTCGCGACAGTAGGCCAATGGGCGAATCACCACGTGTTTACCGTCGTCGCTCATCAGCTTGGGCGGCATCCCTTTTAGCTTGCCACCGTAGAACATATTGAGAAACAGCGTTTGCAGGATATCGTCGCGGTGGTGACCCAGCGCAATTTTGGTGGCTCCCAACTCGGT
>NZ_JAGFPF010001541.1:0-513 GCF_025962695.1 Candidatus Symbiopectobacterium sp. NZEC135
GAGGGGAATGGGGGCTGACGTTTGCCGCCGTCTGTGGGACAATAGCCGCAGAATTGGACAGACATTGAGATGGCATGGCGCTTACCCCCACAATCAAGCAGCAAATCGACCAGTGGTATAAGGCGCTGCAACAACATATTCCTGATTTTATCTCTCGTGCTCCGCAGCGACAGATGATCGCCGAAGTGGCGAAAACCCTGGCGGGGGAATACCCGCGTCACGCGGTTATTGAGGCACCCACTGGCGTGGGTAAAACCCTGTCCTACCTGATCCCCGGCATTGCAATTGCGCGCGCAGAAAGCAAGACGCTGGTGATCAGCACCGCCAATATCGCGTTGCAGGATCAGATTGTGACCAAAGATCTGCCGCTGCTGAAAAAATTCATCCCGGATCTCACCTTCACCGCCGCTTTTGGCCGGGCGCGCTATCTCTGCCCACGCAATCTGGCGGCACTGACCTCCGAGACGGCGCAAGGGGATTTGCTGGCGTTTCTCAGTGATGAGCTGGAACCGG
>NZ_JAGFPF010001542.1:0-513 GCF_025962695.1 Candidatus Symbiopectobacterium sp. NZEC135
AGCGCGCTCTCACTGCCCCAACCGTTGGGATCGATCCAGTACCCTATCCCCATGAGAATCGCGGCGGCTGGCAACGTCGCCACAGGTACCATCAGCGCACGGCCTACCCTTTGTAAATAGCTAAGAACACTCACATTATCCTCTCTCTCCCGCCAGGGGATACCAAACTGCCCGTTAAACCCATTCACAGCAGCCATCCCATTCAAGGCGGCTTGTGCTTGAAGTGTAAAAAAAATAATTCGCCACGCAAATTAATCCCTAGCATTCTGTGACAGAACGCGCAAAACACCCGCATATTAAATCATTATACCTATCGATTAACTCACCTTATTTCAAGATAAAAAAAAACAGGCTAGACTAACTAATAACCTGTCTTTATCATCCAGACAGCAGCAAATTGGTTCACTGGTTTTGGAACGCTTATCCGGAGATTTATGTATGAGACTTATTCCCGTAGCCACATCAGAGCAGGTAGGCAAATGGGCGGCACGACACATTGTGCAGCGCATCAAT
>NZ_JAGFPF010001544.1:0-513 GCF_025962695.1 Candidatus Symbiopectobacterium sp. NZEC135
TCGCCTGAGCCGTGGCCCCAATAGCTGCCCAGACGACCCAGTCCGGCACCGGCGCGTTTGGCGATGCGTCCGAGCTGGCGTGCATCCAACGGTGCATCGGTTGCCATAATGATGATTATTGACCCTGCATCGCGTTGTGGCGCCAGCTCGGGAAGCAGCGGTTCAATAAAGGGGCCAATGTGTAATCCATCCAGCGTGAGCGATGCCAGCGTGCCAAAATTGGCTAGCACCAGCACACCCAGCGTGGCATTCAGTTTGGGAATCAGACGAGATGCGGTGCCGATACCGCCTTTCAGACCGAAGCAGCTCATACCGCGCCCGGCACCGACGCTGCCGCGTGCAAAGTGGGTATCTGCCTTGCGCAGTGCGGCCTGCGCTATGGCTTCCGTCACCGACAATGCCTGAATGTCGTTCAGCCAGCCGTCATTACATTCCAGCGCCAGCGGGTTCACCGTAGGCAGCGAGCGCCCGAGTTCAGGGTTTTTGGCAATGGCGTCGGGCACCAGCGTGGTA
>NZ_JAGFPF010001543.1:0-513 GCF_025962695.1 Candidatus Symbiopectobacterium sp. NZEC135
AAGGTCAATCGCGGGAACCTGCCCGCCATCAAGTTAGGTGCAGCCCGCGTTCAGTTGCGGCGAAAGAAAGGGGCCTTGCTGGCAGCGGGAAGTGTACTGCGGGTGGGTAAGTTCTCGTTTCCGGGGGCGTTCATTCAGCAACTGAAAAACGGGCGCTGGCACGTTCTGAGGCGTACGTCGAAATTACGCTATCCGGTCGAAGTGGTGAAAATTCCACTGGAAAAGCCGTTAACGGCGGGATTCCGTGTACGGACATACCGAAAGAACTCCGCGCAGCATTGAACAACCAGTTAAGGCTAATTCTTAAGCGATGAACAAACATACAGCAATACGCAATGCGGTGCTGTCTGCGTTGCAATCCAACATTACCGATGTTGATGTCGCGTTCTCTGACGGGCGTCCGGCGTTTATCGATGCCCAGTCACTCCCATGTATCGCTGTATACATAACCGATGCAGAAAGCGTTGATGATGGGTATCTGGATGAGGGAACCTGGCAGGGAATTTTGCATGT
>NZ_JAGFPF010001548.1:0-512 GCF_025962695.1 Candidatus Symbiopectobacterium sp. NZEC135
GAAGCTTTGATACAGCACGCTGCCGTCTTCCGCAATCACCGAACGCAGCGCCGACAACGACGCGCGATTACCGCCGCTGGCGATGGTTTGATACTCCTGCGCCACTTCCATCGGCGTCAGGCTGATGGCCCCCAGCAGCATGGCGGGCACCGGTTGGATCACTTCTTTCGGGATCCCGAGGCGTTGGAGCGTGATGCTGATCTGATCCAGACCGACCTTCATCCCCAGATTGACCGTCGGCACGTTAAGCGAGTTGGCTAATGCATCCACCGTCGAAAGAAGGGACGATAGTAGTTGTTCGGCTGCCACACCTGCCCGTTCGGTTGCTTGAGCGAGAGCGGCTCATCCGCTAACCAGGTGTTGAGACGGAAGGTGTCGGGCTGACTCAACGCGGTCAGGTAAGTCGGGGGTTTTGCCAGTGAACCCACAGGACGACGCGCCTGCATCGCACGGTTAAAACCGGCGTATTGGGTTTGAGCACCGCCCACCATGGCGCGAATTTCACCGCTGAA
>NZ_JAGFPF010001545.1:0-512 GCF_025962695.1 Candidatus Symbiopectobacterium sp. NZEC135
TGGCACTGGCCTATTATTGTGCTTGCTCGTAAATATTCATTCATTGATAACTTTACGACTATCAATGAATATTTAGTCGTTATTTTACTTATTACTTTTCTTTCATTATTTAGCTTTTATGTGGTTGAGAAACCTTGTCGTAAATATAAGAAAACCTTTAAATTCTCATTGATTGCGTATTACATGATCCCCTCTGCTATAATTCTTATGATTTATGCATTTGAAGGAAAAATAAATTCATCATCTTATGCAAAATATGAAGAAGCAGTTAAGCCATATAAATTACAAACACAATACTTAAATCCTGAGAATGATTTTTGTGACGGAAGAATTATAGGAAATTGTGTGTTTGGTGATAAATCTAAAAAACCAGAAATATTGATGATTGGGGACTCTCATGCCGGGCATTACTCTCCTTATTTGGATGAGGCAGGTAAAAAATATGAGTTTGCAGTAAAAATCATCAGTTACCATGGATGTGAATTTTTACCTGAGCAAGAAGATGAAAACGA
>NZ_JAGFPF010000154.1:0-3500 GCF_025962695.1 Candidatus Symbiopectobacterium sp. NZEC135
ATGTATCGCCTGCTCGACAGCGCCCAGCTTACTCAAGTCAACGACAATACCTTTGACGTGCGCTTCGGGCTGGAACAGGGGGCGATGACCTATCGCGTCTACACCGATGCCAGCCACAACCCGTTTGCAGGCGGTCTGTTCAGCCAGTTTACGCTGCCAGAGTCTCTCTACTAACTAACCGGACGGGCATCCCGTGTGGTGCCTGCCTGCGAGATGAAGTGATATGCAAGATGCACAACAGGCCCTGAATGTGGGCCGCGATCCACGGATGTTGCCTGAGTTTGACGCGTTGCGGGCAGAGATCAACAAACTGAGTCACGCCTCGCGTCCTGATGTTGACTGGATGCGGGTGCATGATATGGCGACCACCCTGTTTGAAAAACAGGGAGTGGACTTGCAAACCGCCCTTTACTTCGCGCTGGCACGTTCACGGTTGGCGGGGCTGAGCGGTTTTACCGAAAGCTGCGAGTTTCTCGCCAATCTTATCGTCACCCAGTGGGACAACTTCTGGCCGCCGGTGCATCAGGAACGGGCACGCGTGGAGATGTTGGATTGGTTTATTGCCCGCATCAGTGAAGTGATTCGCCAGTACGACATCAGTCACGAAGATAAACGGCTGGTGTATCGCTGTGAACGCGCGCTGCAACTGATGAGCGAGAAGCTGCATAACGTTGGACTGAGCCGTATTCCGCGCGTGGAGAATTTGCTGCATTTTATCGAAGGTTATACCCACCTGTTTGATGAATCGGAAATCGTCATCGTGTCGGACGATCCGGCATTGAACAAGCATGACATGCAGGTCCCGCCGATGGTGTTTTTTCACTCCGAGATGGAGGCCGTGACGGCGGACCCGAGCGGCGTTGTCACGCGCGACGGAAAGGCGCCGTTACCAACGGGCAGCATACTTATCGGACGGGAGAAAGGGCAGATGAAACCGACGGTGCTGAAAATTGAGACACACAAGAAACCCACACCGGCCTGGTTGTGGTTCGCCGCTGGTGTGTTGAGCTGTGCGCTTCCCGTGGCGGCATTCAGCGTCTGGCAATACGTGCAGGAGCAAAAGGCGCAGGCGCTGGCATTAGTGCAGCAGTCGGCTTCTGCGCTGCCGAGTGCCCCCGATTACAACGCGATTCGCAGCGTACGCATTGCGCTGGGAGAACAAAAATTGCAAAGCATGGAAGGGACACTGATCGGTCATTATCAGACGCAACTGGAGCAGGTGAAAAATACCTCGCCGCTCTACCTCTATCAGTACGGCGATGGGCTGAAAAACGTCATGCATCAACTCTATCCCGATTCACTGGCGGTGAAGGAGATGGAGCGCCAGTGGCAACGCTCGCTTGACCAGCTCCAGGGAGAGCAACCGCGTATTACCGGCTACGAGCAGGCGCGTGCCAACGTTGACGATACCCTGCAACACTTGCTTGAACTGGAACGGCAGCGGCGTACGGTGACCCTCTCGTTCCTCAAATCCAAACTGTACGATCTGCAAAAGGATTTGGCCGCAGACGTGCCCTTTACCCTGCGCCTGCGTGAGCTTGAAGCGCGCAATGCCAAGCATCAATCGCTGTCTCCGGCTGAACTGCGCGGGATTGAGGATGAGCTGCGCGCTTTCTCCATCAGGCTGTATCGCCTGCAACAAGGCGATGTGGCGCGTTAATGATGAAACCAAACGGTCTAAATTGCATGTTCAAAGATAAACGACTCGCACTGGCGTTCGCGGCTTGCTGTTTGGTGGCGTGCCAGGCTCCGGTGACCACGTTGTCAGAGGCAGAACTCACTGCATCGGCGCAACGGGGCAACGGTGAGGCGCAGTATCAGTTGGCGAAACAGTTGGCGGGGCAGAGAAAGTATCCCGAAGCGATGAAATGGATGCAGCAAACGGTCGGAGAGACGCAACGTGCGGCGACGCCTGAAATGCGTGGCGCGGCGGCTCTGCAAGTCGGTGACTGGTATCAGGCTGGACTGGGGGAACCGAAGAATGCGCTTGCCGCACGGCACTGGTGGAACAGGGCCTCACGCCTTGGCAATGGTGAAGCGGGGTATCGTCTGGGAACGGATTGTCAGGCGCAGCATCAAGGCAAGCTGGTTGCCGCCTGTCTGGATGATTTTGAAACCTCTGCGGCCAATGGTTACGCACCATCACAGTTGAGGGTGGCGCAGTGGCATGCCAGCCGAACAGGCGGTGAGGCTGATGCCGCCAATTGGTTGCAGAAGGCCGCTGAGCGCGATAACCGGGATGCGCAATATCAACTGGCAAAACGCTATGAGCAGGGCAGCGGCGTGGCAGTTCGGCGCGATGTGGCGGAGCGCTGGTATTTCCGTGCGGCAACGCTCGGTCAGCCGCAAGCACAGCTGTGGATGGCGCAACATGAAAGCGGGCAGAACGCGTTGGCCTGGTATCAACGGGCGGCATCTAACGGCGATCCGAGCGCTCAGCTGTGGCTGGGTAAAGCGTATCGGGAAGGCACATTGCTACCGATGGATGGACAAAAATCCCACGACTGGCTGACGCGCGCGGCAGCTGGTGGATCGGGCGAAGCCAGCTATTTACTCAGCCAGCAGCAAACTCGACACGAAGGGCGTGAGCAACTGTTGCAGCAATCCTCTGCGGCGGGGTTTGTGCGGGCGCAGCGTGAATTGGGTGACGTGTTTTTCAAACGCAACGCGCTGGAACGCGCGCGCGAAGAGTATGCAAAGGCTGCGGCGAGCGGTGATACTGCTGCACGCGTGGCCTATGCCGATATGCTGCGGCTTGGGCAGGGTGGTAAAACTGATTATGTGGCGGCGGCAAAACAGTACGGACTGGCGGCGCAAACCGGGAGCCGCATGGCGCAATACCGGATGGGCATGATGCGCCAGGATGGGATGGGGGTTTCGCGTAACCGCATTCATGCTTATGCCTGGTACGCCATGGCGGCGACGGAGGGAATGAACGATGCCATTTATGCGCGCAACGATCTGGAAGCAGTGATGCAGCCCGATGAAATCAAAGCCGGGCAGCGGCTGGCGATGCACTGGTCGTCAGGGAAAATGGACGAGTAGACGGTGGATGTTTATCTGAGTCAAAAGGCGGCTAGTACCCAGTACTATGATGCACTGGGTCAACGTGCCGCTTTCAATCTTTTACTCACGCTAAAAAGGGCAGGTACAGGAAATAAGATACGGATTATGTCTAAGAGATATAATGAAGAGCCCTGTTATTTGTTTTTCTTACAATAGCGGTAAGATTTATAACTCAGGGGTAAAGCGCCAATATGAGATGTACAAAACAGGCCAAAGAGCGTCACGATAAAATTGCTTATAAACGATGGCGTACTGATTGGATATTTAAAATAAATGTTTAAAATAAACACTGCGATTATCAGCAAAACTATCGAAAATAGATTATAAAAGCGATTTTTTAAGGTATGCACTAAGGAAAGTAATGTTTCTTCGGTATCATCTTTTTTTACATCACGACTGATGATCTTTTGCATGTACGCAATGTCTTTGGGCGT
>NZ_JAGFPF010001546.1:0-512 GCF_025962695.1 Candidatus Symbiopectobacterium sp. NZEC135
ACGATGTGCTGCTGCACCAACTCAGCGCCCGCATTGATGCCAGGCAGGGTGATATGCTGATCGTGTTGCACCAACTGGGCAGCCATGGTCCAACGTACTTCGAACGCTACCCGGCACAAGACAAAACCTTCAGCCCCACCTGTGACAGCAATCAGATCCAGAAGTGCACCAATGAAGCGCTCACCAACACTTACGACAACACGCTGGTCTACACCGACCGGATGCTGGGCAAAACCATTGACGTGTTGCAACGCTATTCCGAGCAGCGTGATGTAGCCATGATTTACGTTTCCGATCACGGCGAGTCACTGGGAGAGCGGGGGATGTATTTGCACGGGACGCCTTATATCATTGCGCCTAAGGAGCAAACGCAGGTGCCGATGGTGATGTGGTTCTCACCGACATTTGCCCAACAAGCCCACCTTAACCTCGCTTGTCTGCGGAAAAACGCCGACAACAAGGACTACAGTCACGACAATTTGTATCATTCCCTGTTGGGCTTGTTTGATGTT
>NZ_JAGFPF010001547.1:0-512 GCF_025962695.1 Candidatus Symbiopectobacterium sp. NZEC135
TTGAGCTTGAACAGACGGCGCGACTGATTGAAGCGCATCTGGCGGATTATCGCATCAACGGCAGCGTGGTGGGGTACGATGCAGGGCCAGTGATTACCCGTTTTGAGCTGGATTTGGCTCCCGGCGTGAAAGCCGCGCGTATTTCCAACCTGTCACGCGATCTGGCGCGCTCGCTGTCGGTTGTGGCGGTGCGCGTGGTGGAAGTTATCCCCGGCAAACCGTATGTCGGGCTGGAACTGCCGAATAAACTGCGCCATACGGTTCATCTGCGCGAAGTGCTGGATTGCAAGGCATTTCGTGATAACCCGTCGCCACTGGCGGTGGTGCTGGGCAAAGATATTGCCGGTCAGCCGGTAGTGGCCGACCTGGCGCGGATGCCGCATCTGCTGGTGGCCGGGACGACAGGATCGGGTAAATCTGTCGGCGTGAATACCATGATTATCAGCATGCTGTACAAGGCAACGCCGCAAGATGTGCGCTTTATCATGATCGACCCCAAAATGCTGGAGCTG
>NZ_JAGFPF010001555.1:0-511 GCF_025962695.1 Candidatus Symbiopectobacterium sp. NZEC135
TCCGGTGATGGCGCAGTTGGTGATGGATGCGGGCGCTACTTTTGTGCTGGCACCGGATTTTAATCCACAGGTGGTCAGCATGGTGCATGAAAAGCAGAAGCTGATGATCCCGGCCGTCGCCACGCCGTCGGAAATATTGCAGGCGTGCCGCATGGGCGTCGATTTGTTGAAGCTGTTCCCTGCCAACGGCCTGGGCGTCAACTATCTGAAAGAGTTGCAGGGACCGCTTAACAATCTCTCAATCATTCCTGTTGGTGGCGTGACGCTGAATAATGTCGCAGACTTTGCACAAGCGGGCGCATTTGCCGTTGGGGTGGGCAGCGAGCTGATCAATAAAACGTTAGTGGCCGAGCAGGCGTGGCAACAGTTAACCGAGCTGGCACAGACTTTTATTACGCGTTTCCACGAAAATAAAAAGCCAGACGACGTTTGTTACCCTCTCTGATTGACTATCATCTTCCGATAACGGCTGCCTGCTGCACTATCAACGCGGGTTGCCCTTACCGGCACT
>NZ_JAGFPF010001553.1:0-511 GCF_025962695.1 Candidatus Symbiopectobacterium sp. NZEC135
CTGGGTAAGCAGTGTGCAAGAGCTGTATATCCTGCGCTTCCTGCTGGGGATTGCCGAGGCGGGCTTCTTCCCCGGGGCCATTTTGTTCCTCAGCTTATGGGTGCCAGCGCGTTACCGCAGCAAGATTCTGGCGCTGTTTTATCTGGCACAGCCGATGACCACCGTGATCGGCGCACCGCTGGCGGCGTGGCTGATTGAACAGCATGGCCTGTTTGGTTTGTCGGGCTGGCGCGTGATGTTCCTCGGGGTATCGATTCCGGCGATTGTGGTCGGGATTATCACCTGGTTCTACCTGGTCGATCGCCCACAGGATGCAAAATGGCTCAATGAAGAAGAGAAACGCTGGCTGGTGGGCGAACTGGAAAGTGAACATGCCGCCAAACAGCACAGCAAACACCCCAGCGTGCGCACCGTCCTGTTCAACAAACGCGTGTGGGTACTGTGCCTGATCTACTTCGGCTTTATTTATGGTCTGTATGCACTGGCGTTCTTCCTGCCGACCATTATCAGC
>NZ_JAGFPF010001554.1:0-511 GCF_025962695.1 Candidatus Symbiopectobacterium sp. NZEC135
GCTATGCGCTGCCGGAAAAACTGGATTTGCTGCGCGGCACGGTCCTTGGCCACCGCGACGGCTTTGGTTTCCTGCGCGTAGAAGGGCGCAAGGACG
Organism: Candidatus Symbiopectobacterium sp. NZEC135; assembly: GCF_025962695.1. Lineage (NCBI taxonomy): Bacteria > Pseudomonadati > Pseudomonadota > Gammaproteobacteria > Enterobacterales > Enterobacteriaceae > Symbiopectobacterium > Candidatus Symbiopectobacterium sp. NZEC135. Next base: position 97 of record NZ_JAGFPF010001554.1, read on the forward strand.
ACCTGTACCTGTCGGCTGAAGAGATGAAACGCACCATGCATGGCGACGTGGTGCTGGCGCAACCGCTGGGTGCCGATCGCAAAGGGCGGCGCGAAGGCCGTATCGTGCGGGTACTGGAACCGCGTACCGGGCAGATTGTCGGTCGCTACTTCCTCGATGCCGGTATGGGGTTTGTGGTGCCGGATGACAGCCGCCTGAGCTTCGACATCCTTATCCCGCAAGAGAACATCAACGGCGCTCGCATGGGCTACATGGTGGTGGTGGAGTTAACCCAGCGCCCAACGCGTCGCACCAAAGCCATCGGGAAGATTGTCGAGATCCTGGGCGATAAAATGGGCACCGGCATGGCGGTGGATATCGCGCTGCGCACCCACGATATCCCGCACACCTGGTCGAAACAGGTCGAAGAACAGAT
>NZ_JAGFPF010001549.1:0-511 GCF_025962695.1 Candidatus Symbiopectobacterium sp. NZEC135
ACAATGAGTGGTGCAAACCGCGAATCAAATGCTCGGTCGGCCCCACGCGCAGCACCGCCACCAGGCTGATACCATCTTCGGACTGCCAGACAAACTCGATAGGCTGATCTTTCAACTGCTGATAAAAACGGTGGCTGTGCAACGGGTTACGACACACACCGGCCCCGACCATGGCTACCAACGCCAACCCTTCACGCAGAGTGAACGTCACTGGCAACCCCGCCTTTTCCAATGCCTGCCAGGCGCTGTCCACCACTTCCGAGGTGTAACACAGTTGCACCAGATTGCGATCGGCATGGACACCAATCGCCAGCGGACGCACTTGCGCACGGCTGACGAATTGTTCAATCTCTTTGTGCACGCGCGCAAAATCATGCTGTGTGGGAATCTGCACGTCGATCAGGCAAACGTCATCGTGGCTGGTGACAATCTTCGCCCCCGTGCCCGACGCTAACACGCGCTCAATGCGCGTAGAGCCTTGTTCCGGGTTGTAACTGCAACGCAGTTGCAG
>NZ_JAGFPF010001550.1:0-511 GCF_025962695.1 Candidatus Symbiopectobacterium sp. NZEC135
CAAGCCCTTGTGCCAGCAGTTTCAGAATATCGCGCTCACGGGGCGTCAACTGCTGAATGCTGCGATCGCTACCCTGACGATTTTCACGCAGGCTGGCGGCGAGGATCGGCATCAGGGTTTCGCTAAGCACCATCTTTCCCGATGCGGCCTGATGCAACGACGCCAACAGATCTTCCGGTTCCATGTCTTTGAGCAGGTAGCCGTCCGCACCGTTTTTCAACGCGCTCACCACGTCATCTTCATGATCGGAAACGCTAAACACCACCACGCGGCCAGAGAGCGCCTTTTCTCGCAAACGCACCAGCGTTTCCAATCCATTCATGCCGGGCATGTTCAGATCCAGCAAAATCAGATCCGGGTCCAACTCTGCTGCCAATATCACCCCTTGTTCCCCGTCGCTGGCTTCACCCACCACGCACAAACCGGGCACCATGCTGAGCAGCTGTTTTACGCCATTGCGCAACATCGGGTGATCGTCAATCAATAAAAGGGTCGCGCTATCGTCATTTGT
>NZ_JAGFPF010001552.1:0-511 GCF_025962695.1 Candidatus Symbiopectobacterium sp. NZEC135
ATGCCGCCCAGTGCGAACCTGGCGCTGCGCGAATTGGGTATTGTGCTGTTTCTTTCCGTGGTTGGGCTAAAATCGGGCGGCGACTTTTTTGATACCCTGCTGTACGGCGAAGGCATTTGGTGGGTGGCCTACGGTGCCTGTATCACCATCATTCCACTGTTAATCGTCGGTGTGTTGGCGCGAGCGGTCGGGAAAATGAACTACCTGACGTTGTGTGGGATGTTGGCAGGTTCAATGACGGATCCGCCTGCACTGGCCTTTGCCAACGGACTGCATGCCACCAGCGGGGCCGCCGCGCTCTCGTATGCGACGGTCTATCCGATGGCGATGTTTTTGCGCATTATGTCCCCTCAACTGTTGGCGGTATTATTTTGGAGCCTGTAAGTGATAATGATGGGAATAACGCGGTATTGTTTACCGCGTTATTATTTTATTTTTCACATCACTTTTTCTAATAACTTAATTTCCATTTATTACCCCGTGACTGACCGCACTTTTTTTTCAGCGTAGA
>NZ_JAGFPF010001551.1:0-511 GCF_025962695.1 Candidatus Symbiopectobacterium sp. NZEC135
ACGCCTCTTGGATACCCATGCCCTGCGGCAGTTCCTGCATCATATTGAGATAGCGCTGACGCCAGCGCGGCAGCGCCGAAAACAGATTACGCCGGGCGGCGGGGATCTGCCCGTTACGTACCACCAGCAGCCACAGCCCCTGCGCCAGATAACGCAACGGATCGCCGGGGCGAGGTCGATGTGGGGAAATATGGGGAAACCAGAAGGCACTTTGGCTACGAATCCGCTGCCAACTGGGCGACTCAAGGCGCAAAAACGTCCAGGCCAACACCGACAACAGCGTGCCCATGCCTGCCGTGAACAGGGTGGCCCCCTGTTTGAGAAAGTCACGGTAGCGCTGGCGTACCGCCGAATAGGCCGGGGGCACCAGCAGCAGATTGAGCACCGTGCTCATGGCGCCTCCGTCGTCAGATTGATCAGGCACCAGTTGGCTAACGTCAGCATCTCTTCTGCGGCGAGGCTTTGCGGGCTGTGCTCCCCAGTGGCCAGTTTGCTGGCGAGGGATTCGGCG
>NZ_JAGFPF010001556.1:0-510 GCF_025962695.1 Candidatus Symbiopectobacterium sp. NZEC135
GTAGAAGGTACACCCTGGGTGCCGCAGCGGATGGAAATCACATTTATGACATAACCTTGCGGTATATTAATGACAGACTAAATAAATAGTGTCGCTAGAGAAATCTTCGGCGCTACAATATATAATACTGAGTATCGTTTACAACCAGCGCCGCTCTACACCTAAAGCTTGCCATTGTCGCCCTGTAACGCTTCAATGAACGTGATGGGTTGCGGAGGTGCAGTGCCTGAGCAACTTGAGCTCTTTGCTGTTCCAAACCCTTGTCGTGGCGTGTGTCAATCGGATGCGCGCGGCTATTGTCTGGGGTGCTTCCGCAGTCGCAGCGAGCGTTTCTCCTGGGGGCAGATGAGCGATACGCAAAAACAGGACGTGTTAAGACTTTGCCGACAACGCGAGAAACGGCTGTTACGTTCGGAAAAGGCTACACTGAATAGCGAGTGGCAGCAGCCTTCGTTATTCAACGATGATTAGTGCGCCTCTGGCCCTAATAACATATGTTACATAATGGAG
>NZ_JAGFPF010000155.1:0-3458 GCF_025962695.1 Candidatus Symbiopectobacterium sp. NZEC135
TCCGTGAACGTCAGGTCTACCGTCTTCTCGCTGCTGGTCCCACTGACCGGGGTAGCCTTGGACTCCGCCGTATTGATATAGCCGTCATCGCCGGCAAAGTGCTCGATATCGACACTCGGGCCGGTCACATCCAGCGTCGAGGATGCGGTATCGTGCGCCTGATTGCCCGCCGGGTCAGTGGTGGTGGCTTTGACGTCCACCTTGCCTTCCGCCAGATCGCTCAGGTCAGCGGTGGTGCTCCACTTACCGTCTACCACCGTGACACCGGTCACCGTGACCACTTTGCCGTTCACGTCTGTGAACGTCAGGTCTACCGTCTTCTCGCTGCTGGTGCCGCTTACCGGGGTAGCCTTGGCCTCCGCCGTATTGATATAGCCGTCATCACCGGCAAAGTGCTCGATATCGACACTCGGACCGGTCACATCCAGCGTAGAACTGGCCGTATCGTGCGCCTGATTGCCCGCCGGGTCAGTGGCAGTGGCCTTGACGTCCACCTTGCCTTCCGCCAGACCGCTCAGGTCTGCCGTGGTGCTCCACTTGCCGTCTACCACGGTCACACCAGTCACGGTGACGACTTTGCCATTCACGTCCGTGAACGTCAGATCTACCGTCTTCTCGCTGCTGGTGCCACTCACTGGCGTGGCGGTAGACTCGCTGGTATTGATATAGCCGTCATCGCCGGCAAAGTGCTCGATATCGACACTCGGACCGGTCACATCCAGCGTCGAGGATGCGGTATCGTGCGCCTGATTGCCCGCCGGGTCAGTGGCAGTGGCCTTGACGTCCACCTTGCCTTCCGCCAGACCGCTCAGGTCTGCCGTGGTGCTCCATTTGCCGTCTACCACGGAGACACCCGTTACCGTCACCACCTTGCCGTTCACGTCCGTGAACGTCAGGTCTACCGTCTTCTCGCTGCTGGTGCCGCTTACCGGCGTCGCCTTGGATTCGCTGGTATTGATATAGCCGTCATCACCGGCAAAGTGCTCGATATCTACCGTCGGGCCGGTCATATCCAGCGTCGAGCTAGCCGTATCGTGCGCCTGATTGCCCGCTGGATCGGTGGCGGTGGCCTTCACGTCCACCTTGCCTTCCGCCAGATCGCTCAGGTCTGCCGTGGTGCTCCACTTACCGTCTACCACCGTGACACCGGTCACCGTGACCACTTTGCCGTTCACGTCTGTGAACGTCAGATCCACCGTCTTCTCGCTGCTGGTGCCGCTTACCGGCGTCGCTGTGGACTCCGCCGTATTGATATAGCCGTCATCGCCGGCAAAGTGCTCGATATCGACACTCGGGCCAGTCATATCCAGCGTCGAGGATGCGGTATCGTGCGCCTGGTTACCCGCCGGGTCAGTGGCGGTGGCTTTGACGTCCACCTTGCCTTCCGCCAGACCGCTCAGGTCCGCCGTGGTGCTCCACTTGCCGTCCACTACCGTGACGTTCTTCACTTCCACGGTTTTGCCGCTGGCATCGGTAAATACCAGATCGACGCTCTTCTCGCTGCTGGTGCCGCTTACCGGGGTGGCTTTGGATTCGCTGGTATTGATATAGCCGTCGTCACCGGCAAAGTGCTCGATATCGACACTTGGACCGGTCACGTCCAGCGTCGACGACGCGGTATCGTGCGCCTGATTGCCCGCCGGGTCAGTGGCAGTGGCTTTGACATCCACCTTACCTTCCGCCAGATCGCTCAGGTCTGCCGTGGTGCTCCACTTGCCGTCCACTACGGTGACACCCGTTACCGTGACAACCTTGCCGTTCACATCCGTGAACGTCAGATCTACCGTCTTCTCGCTGCTGGTGCCGCTTACCGGGGTGGCTTTGGATTCGCTGGTATTGATATAGCCGTCGTCACCGGCAAAGTGCTCGATATCGACACTTGGACCGGTCACGTCCAGCGTCGAGGACGCGGTGTCGTGCGCCTGATTGCCCGCCGGATCGGTGGCGGTGGCTTTGACATCCACCTTACCTTCCGCCAGATCGCTCAGATCGGCGGTGGTGCTCCACTTGCCGTCCACTACCGTGACACCGGTTACCGTGACGGCCTTGCCATTCACGTCCGTGAACGTCAGGTCTACCGTCTTCTCGCTGCTGGTCCCACTGACCGGGGTAGCCTTGGACTCCGCCGTATTGATATAGCCGTCATCGCCGGCAAAGTGCTCGATATCGACACTCGGGCCGGTCACATCCAGCGTCGAGGATGCGGTATCGTGCGCCTGATTGCCCGCCGGGTCAGTGGCGGTGGCCTTGACGTCCACCTTGCCTTCTGCCAGATCGCTCAGATCGGCGGTAGTGCTCCACTTGCCGTCCACCACCGTGACGTTCTTCACTTCCACGGTTTTGCCGCTGGCATCGGTAAATACCAGATCGACGCTCTTCTCGCTGCTGGTGCCGCTTACCGGCGTGGCTTTGGATTCGCTGGTATTGATATAGCCATCATCGCCGGCAAAGTGCTCGATATCGACACTTGGACCGGTCACGTCCAGCGTGGAGCTGGCGGTGTCGTGCGCCTGATTGCCCGCCGGGTCCGTGGCGGTGGCTTTCACGTCCACTTTACCTTCCGCCAGACCGCTCAGGTCGGCCGTGGTGCTCCATTTGCCGTCTACCACGGAGACACCCGTTACCGTCACCACCTTGCCGTTCACGTCCGTGAACGTCAGGTCTACCGTCTTCTCGCTGCTGGTGCCGCTTACCGGCGTCGCCTTGGATTCGCTGGTATTGATATAGCCGTCATCACCGGCAAAGTGCTCGATATCTACCGTCGGGCCGGTCATATCCAGCGTCGAGCTAGCCGTATCGTGCGCCTGATTGCCCGCTGGATCGGTGGCGGTGGCCTTCACGTCCACCTTGCCTTCCGCCAGATCGCTCAGGTCTGCCGTGGTGCTCCACTTACCGTCTACCACCGTGACACCGGTCACCGTGACCACTTTGCCGTTCACGTCCGTGAACGTCAGATCCACCGTCTTCTCGCTGCTGGTGCCGCTTACCGGCGTGGCTTTGGACTCGGCCGTATTGATATAGCCGTCATCACCGGCAAAGTGCTCGATATCTACCGTCGGACCGGTCACGTCCAGCGTCGACGACGCGGTATCGTGCGCCTGGTTGCCCGCCGGGTCAGTGGCGGTGGCTTTGACGTCCACCTTGCCTTCTGCCAGATCGCTCAGATCCGCCGTGGTGCTCCATTTGCCATCCACCACCGTGACACCGGTTACCGTCACCACTTTGCCGTTCACGTCCGTGAATGTCAGATCAACTGTCTTCTCGCTGCTGGTCCCGCTTACCGGCGTGGCGGTGGACTCGGCGGTATTGATATAGCCGTCGTCACTGGCAAAGTGCTCGATATCCACGCTCGGGCCGGTCACATCCAGCGTAGAACTGGCCGTATCGTGCGCCTGATTGCCCGCCGGGTCAGTGGCAGTGGCTTTGACGTCCACCTTGCCTTCCGCCAGACCGCTCAG
>NZ_JAGFPF010001557.1:0-509 GCF_025962695.1 Candidatus Symbiopectobacterium sp. NZEC135
GCGGGTACGGCAGCGGGCGGTAAAACCGGGTTGACGGCGACCGTGGTCGGTGTGCTGTTCCTGTGCCTGCTGTTCCTCTCTCCGCTGTCTTATCTGGTGCCGGGATACGCCACCGCACCGGCATTGATGTATGTCGGCTTGCTGATGCTGAGCAATGTCGCCAAGCTGAATTTTGATGACATTGTTGATGCCATGTCTGGTTTGGTGTGCGCGGTGTTTATCGTGCTGACCTGCAATATCGTAACCGGGATTATGCTGGGCTTTGGTGCACTGGTGCTGGGGCGTATTTTCTCGGGTGAATGGCGCAAACTGAATATCGGTACCGTGATTATCGCTATCGCGCTGGTGGTGTTCTACGCCGGTGGCTGGGCGCTCTGATTGTTCTGTAAGTGAGTCATTACGGGGAGCCTGGCTCCCCTTTTTTATGCCTGCGGTTTCGCTGGCGCGTGCAATCAGGAGCTCTTTGCTCCATGACGCCACTCATCGTTTTGCCTCCTCCCTCATGCTTT
>NZ_JAGFPF010001558.1:0-509 GCF_025962695.1 Candidatus Symbiopectobacterium sp. NZEC135
CTCCTTCGATCCGCATAACCGCCTCAATCCCGGCAAGATTTGCGCGCCATTGGCCGTCGATGCGCCGATGATGCGTATTGATGGCGAGAAGCGTGGCACCTTCGATCGCCGCATTCCGCTGGCGGTACGTACGTCGTTCCGTGGTGCGATGGAGTGCAACGGCAACGGTCTGTGCTTCAACTTTGACGTGAACAGCCCGATGTGTCCTTCCATGAAGATCACCGGCAACCGTATTCATTCGCCGAAAGGGCGAGCGACGCTGGTGCGCGAATGGCTGCGCTTGCTTGCCGAACAGGGCGTCGATCCGGTGACGCTGGAGCAGTCGTTGGCCGAGCGGGGACCAAGCTTGCGTGGCTTGATTGAAAAGACGCGTAACAGCTGGCGCGCGCACCAGGGCGAGTATGACTTCTCTCACGAAGTTAAAGCGTCCATGTCCGGGTGTCTGGCCTGTAAAGCCTGTTCAACCCAATGCCCGATCAAGATAGATGTGCCGGGATTCCGCGCGCGTT
>NZ_JAGFPF010001562.1:0-508 GCF_025962695.1 Candidatus Symbiopectobacterium sp. NZEC135
TGATAGCGCAGCAGCGCTTTATGCAAACGGCGCTGGCGATCGCCACGCGGCACCACCACTTCTTCACTGTGATAATCCACCTTGCTGAGCGGATTCTTACCGCTGTAATACATAGTGGTAGAGCTGGCGAGCGGTGAAGGATAGAAGTTTTGCACCTGATCCAGCCGGAAGCGGTTCTTTTTCAGCCACAGCGCCAGATTGACCATATCCTCATCGCGCGTGCCGGGGTGAGCGGAAATAAAGTACGGGATCAGATACTGCTCTTTTCCCGCCTGACGCGAGTAGGTATCAAACAGCTCTTTAAAACGGTGGTAGCTGCCCATGCCGGGCTTCATCATCTTCGATAATGGCCCTTGTTCCGTGTGCTCTGGCGCAATCTTCAAGTAGCCGCCCACGTGGTGCTCGGCCAATTCCTTGATATAGCGTGGATCTTCTACCGCCAGATCGTAGCGTACCCCAGAGGCAATCAGCACCTTCTTGATGCCCTTAAGGGCGCGGGCACGGCGAT
>NZ_JAGFPF010001559.1:0-508 GCF_025962695.1 Candidatus Symbiopectobacterium sp. NZEC135
ATAGGCCCGGGTTCAATCAGGCTGACCTGCAGACCGCTGCCGTGCAGTTCCATGCGCAGTGTGTCCGACCAGGCTTCCAGCGCGTATTTGCTGGCCGCATAGGCACCGCGCCCCGGCGTGGCGACAAACCCCATCACGGAGCTGGTCTGAATAATGCGTCCTTCGCCGTGCGGCAGCATGGCGGGCAGCAAACGTAGCGTCAACTGGTGCGTGCCGAACAGGTTGCTGGCAAACTGCTGTTCGAGTTGCTGACGCGAAATAGTGTTCAGCGGGCCATAAACCCCATAGCCGGCGTTATTAAACAGCCCGTACAGTCGATTGCCGGTCAGTGCGATAACCTGCTCGGCCGCCGCCTCCACGCTGTCAGGATCGTCCAGATCGAGCGCAATGCCTTCAAGCCCCAACGTGTTCATGCGCTGCACATCCTCGGTGCGGCGGCAGGCGGCCAACACGCGATAGCCGCGTTGGTGTAAGTCCAATGCCGCAATCAAGCCAATGCCGCTGGAGC
>NZ_JAGFPF010001560.1:0-508 GCF_025962695.1 Candidatus Symbiopectobacterium sp. NZEC135
GACAAGAAGGGTATGTTGGGCAGTTAGTTCCAACACTCTCTAAATGGTTATTTTCTCCCTTTGGTATCATCATTGCGCAAACCTACGTTGCCTGTTCAATACAAACGCGCAATGCCTACAGTGCGTTTATCTCTATTTCACCGCCTTATATACACACAGCTTATAATTTAGGCTTAACACCGCTAAAAACGTTTTTCCTGGTAGAAATCCCCCTCGTCTGGCGTTCATTACTGAGTGGCTGTGTTTTGGCGATGTCGCGGGCGCTGGGTGAATTTGGCGCCACGCTGATGTTGGCTGGCGCGACCAGAATGAAAACGGAAACCTTACCCATTGCGGTATTCCTGAATATTGCCAGCGGTGATTTTTCTTTGGCGGTCGGCTGTGCCCTGTTGCTGATTATTTTTTCGATTTTTCTCTTAGTAATCCTGCATCTGTTGCAACAACGAGGAAGGCTGAATGTTAAAGGTGAATGATCTTTCCTGCGGCATTCTGGAAAATATCAGTTTTT
>NZ_JAGFPF010001561.1:0-498 GCF_025962695.1 Candidatus Symbiopectobacterium sp. NZEC135
AACACGGTTATCGTCTGAAATGGCTGGCGGATCACCAGACCATTCTGGCGGCGCTGCGCCGACGCGACGTACCGGGTGCTTATCAGGCGATGTGGGAGCATCTGGAAAACGTCAAAAGCACGCTGATGGCGATCTCCGATGCGGATGCGCCAGAATTTGATGGTTATCTTTTTGATTCAGTACCGATTTTTCAGGGAAAACTGGTCTGACTATTTATAGTGGGTGCTCGCGTTGTGCCCGTATCACTTTAGCCTCCCATCCGCACCATCAGGCGCAGGTGACGGACTGGCTGTGGCAGGCGTTTGATCACCACAATGGCCGTGAATTTTTCGCCAGTATTGTACAAAGCAGTATGCGGCAAGAAGGATTGCCCCTGACCTTTATCGCACTGGATGACGGGAAACTGGTGGGCACCGTAGGGCTGTGGCTGTGCGATCTGCAAAGTCGCCAGGATCTCTCTCCGTGGCTGGCAGCGCCCTATATTGATGAAAACTATCG
>NZ_JAGFPF010001566.1:0-507 GCF_025962695.1 Candidatus Symbiopectobacterium sp. NZEC135
TGCTAATACCGTGATAACACATCACCATCACCGGCTGATCGAGTTCGGCTTCACGCACAAAATCAGACAGCGTTTCATTCGTCAGGTGCACCGCCTGCGGCACATGCCCGGTGGTATAACTTTGCGCATCACGGATATCCACCATCACACCGCTTTTCTGCCAGCGCTCGTGGGCTTGCTCAATGCTGAGACACTCAAACTGTTCCATTCGGATACCACCTCGGGACAAAGAAAAAAGGCATTACGGCACAGCGCACGCCACTGTGAGGGAGATGCTACTGTTTCAGTAAGGTAAGTCAATCGTCACATTTCTGTAATAAAACATTTTTCGCTATACAAAAAAAGAGTCATGATGAAAAGGATCGCATTTTCACGCATCCGTTACGCGTGTAATGCGCGACTGTGTTATTCACTCACCAGGAGCATCACCATGTCTTTACAACGAAAAGTCCTGTTTTGTCTCCCGCTGTTACTGCCCGCAGCGCTCTCTTTCCCGGCCGCCGCGCA
>NZ_JAGFPF010001564.1:0-507 GCF_025962695.1 Candidatus Symbiopectobacterium sp. NZEC135
GTACGCCATTGAACTGCTGCTGCAAGGTTACGGCGGTCGCTGTGTTGGCATCCAGAATGAAAAAATGGTGCATCACGATATCATCGATGCCATTGAGAACATGAAACGGCCCTTCAAGCTTGATTGGCTGGAAACGGCGAGAAAGCTGTTCTAACGTTAGCATCATGTGGTGTTTAGTCATCAAAGCCATCCCGCCGTATGACGGCAGGGTGGTTTTTTTCTTGATGCGGCAGTCTGTCGGGAGCGTGTCAGGTTGCTGTCAGGTCGCTGTCGTGTTCGCGGCAGCCGGGTGGGCGTAGGTTGAGGCTGTGTTTCATTCTGTGAAAAAACAGCCATGAGGAAAACAACCATGAATACCAATCCGATCAAAACATTACGCCTTGCCCGCGCCTGGTCTCAGGAACAACTGGCAGAACTCTCTTCTTTAAGTGTCAGAACGGTTCAGCGCATCGAGAATGGTGAGCGTGCCAGCCTGGATACGCTCGGTGCCATTGCCGCGGCGTTTGG
>NZ_JAGFPF010001565.1:0-507 GCF_025962695.1 Candidatus Symbiopectobacterium sp. NZEC135
TCTGTATGCCGCTCTAGAGCAGGATATCTCTGGGGATATCATCTGCACATCCGGTATGGAGCAAATACTATGGGGGAAATGATTTGGATTCCAGCGAGTTAAATTGTCTGTTTTTTTCAGAAAATCTGAATATGTGCCAGCAATCCGTGGTGCCTAGCGGGGCGACAGCGTTTTGCGCAGAAGCCGTAGTGTTCCCAGCAGGCCAATGCCGCGTCTGGCCCAACGAATCAGCCGGTTTGGGTGGCGCACGCCATACAGCGCCGCAGCGCCGGAAGCGAGAAGCCAGTAGCGACGCCACGCCATGATGCGCAGCCAGTAACCATCGTAGCGGGCTGTTTTTTCCAGCCACACTCTTCTTTCATAAATCACATCGATACGCTGCTGCTCAATCTGGCGTAACAGTCGGGTCTTTTCTTCCCGGCGCTGCTGACGATTCATTTTTCCTCCTCTTCCAGCAGCGCTCTGTCGGTGCGAAGTTCTTTACGCGTGGCTTTGAGCAGCGTGGCG
>NZ_JAGFPF010001567.1:0-507 GCF_025962695.1 Candidatus Symbiopectobacterium sp. NZEC135
CGCTGTTTGCGCTGTGGCACTGGGCCAAAAAGAACCTGTTCTCCAGCGTCCCAAACAGCCTGCTGACGTTGTTCTGCTTCTGGCTGCTGTGGAACATTCTGCCTCCGCTATTGAATTGGACGCTGCTTCAGGCGAACTGGGTCGGTGAAACCCGCGCTGACTGCACCCGCGATGGTGCCTGCTGGGTGTTTATTCAGGCACGCTTCGGCCACTTCATGTACGGACTGTATCCGGCAGAAGAGATCTGGCGCATTAACTTTGCGCTGGTTTTGGGCTTACTCAGTATCCTGCCGATGTTCTGGCGTCGTATGCCGCGTCGTGGGCGCTATATCGCAATCTGGGCGGTGTGCTACCCGTTATTGGCCTGGTGGCTGCTGTACGGTGGATTCGGCGGGCTGACGCGCGTAGAAACGCGCCAATGGGGTGGACTGACGCTAACCCTGATCATCGCAGCGATAGGTATCGCAGGCGCATTGCCGTTGGGGATTCTGCTGGCGTTAGGAAGAC
>NZ_JAGFPF010000156.1:0-3413 GCF_025962695.1 Candidatus Symbiopectobacterium sp. NZEC135
GCCGTAGATTTTGCTGGCGTTGTCGGCGCTGATAGTCAGTGCGGCGGGTGTCACGCTTAGGGTGCCGTTGTTGTAGCTGATGGTGTAGTTACCCAGCCCAGTGCCGCTAGCATTGCTGGCCGCGATACCGTAGCTGCCGACAGTGGCGCTGGCAGCGTTACCGGCGCTGGTCAGCGTCAGTCCGTCAACCGTATCACCGTTTACCAGCCCCTCAGTGGTATAACCAAGGTTTGCACTGCTGCCATAGATTTTGCTGGCGTTATCAGCGCTGATGGTAAGCGCCGCCGGAGTGACGGTCAGCGTGCCGTTGTTGTAGCTGATGGTGTAGTTACCCAGACCCGTTCCGGTCGCATTGCTGGCCGCGATGCTGTAGCTGCCGACGTTGGCGGTAGTAGCGTTACCAACGCTGGTCAGCGTCAACTCATTAACCGCATCGCCGTTTACCAGCCCCTCAGTGGTATAACCGAGGTTTGCACTGTTGCCATAGATCTTGCTGGCGTTGTCGGCGCTGATGGTAAGTGCCGCAGGCGTTACGGTCAGCGTGCCATCGTTATAGCTGATGGTGTAGTTGCCCAGTTTGCTGCCGGTAGCATTGCTGGCCGCGATACCATAGCTACCGACAGTGGCGCTGGTGGCGTTACCGGCGCTGGTCAGCGCCAGCCCGTCAACCGTATCGCCGTTCACCAGACCTGCGGCGCTATAACCGAGATTTGCACTGTTGCCATAGATCTTGCTGGCGTTGTCAGCGCTGATGGTGAGCGCCGCCGGGGTGACGTTCAAAGCACCACTGTTATAACTGATGGTATAGTTGGACAGCCCGACACCGCCTGCACCACTTACTGCGAGACTATAGCTGCCAACGTTGGCCGTGGAGGAGAAACCTAAGCTTGTATAGCCCATCGAGGTAATATAATCCCCATTGACTAACCCGGAAGCGGTGTAGGAAAGGAAGGGGAAGCTGCTGCCATAGACTTTACTGGTGTTATTCGCGGTGATGGTCAGCAGCGCGGGCGTAACGGTGCCGCCAAGGCTGATAATACTTGCCGCTTGTCCGCTCGCGTTAATGGCGGTCAGCCCTGCGGTGCTTAATGTGTGAACACCGACATTGTCTGTAAGCTGAAGCCCATTGGTCAAACGGCCGCTTATCGCGTTCCAGAAACCGGCACCATAATAGGTTGTCGTTGGTGTCGCGCCGTAAACGGCATTCTGTGCCACACCGACGACGCCTGAGAAACCAAACAGTGCGGGGGACGCGGAACCGCTAGCGGGTGCCCAAACTGTGCTATCAAGCCCGCTAAAGTTACTGGCGTTTTTCATTTGAGCGGTAGTGAGCCCAACGACAGTGCTGTTGCTGCTGCCGGAGCCTACCCCCACCGAGGAGGAGGTTTGGGTATTCCAATAGAGATTTTGCAGCGTGCTGAAGCCGTTATATCCGATCAATCCGCCATAGAAGGAGGGCGGCGTCGAGTAGTTAAAGACAGCGGCGGCATAACTATTGGCGACAGTACCACTTGCGTTATAGCCGACCAATCCCCCTGCCCAAGAGTTAATGCCTGTATTCAAGGTACTGGTGGTGTAGACATTATTCAATGCACCGGCGTTATAACCGACCAGTCCTCCGATAAAGGATGCGGCACCGCCCATACCCGATGCGGTTATATTGGCAGCAGAGTAGCTCTGGTTAACTTTCGCCCCGAACGCGTTGTTTCCGACTAGTCCCCCGACATTCTGTGAGCCATTGCCGGATGTTCCTGAGAGATTGATGGTGCCATCGGCATAGCTTTGCAGAATATCTTTATTATTTTGCCCCACCAGTCCGCCCCAATAGGAACCGTTTGAACTGTTGATCGCTGTGATGTTGGCACCAGAATGGCTGTATTTCACTGTTCCGATATTTTGCCCAACCAGTCCACCCATATAGGTGGTGGCTGTGGAAGTGCGCGTCAAGCTACCGGCCGCAGAGGCATAGGCCACCCTACCGGTGTTATAGGCGGCCAACACGTCAGCGCGACATTTCTGATGGTGCCGGTGTTATAACCAAACAGCCCTACATACGTATCGGCACTGTTGATTTTCAGGTTGGAGAGGGTGTTGCCAAGACCAGTGAAGATACCGCTGAATGCAGTTCCTGACGATGTTCCGACAAGGGCATTGCTGTAAGTGGTGCCGTTGGCATTCACATTCTGTGCCAGCGCATAACGACCCGATAATCCGGTGGTATCGATGGCATCCAACTGCGCCATCGAGCGTATCAGCGTGTAGCTCTCGCCGCCGATAGAAAGTGATGAATTGGCGCCAGACAGGGTGACGGATTTGCCCGATAGCAACGTATAGTCTTTTCCACTGCCATAATTGAGCGCCAGACCCGCGTTGGTGCCGGTCGCAGCGATATTGCCGTTAAGAGCAATGTTGCCAGCAGCCTCCAGCGTTAACGTGGTATCGGCGGACCAGCCAATATTGCTGGCAACGGTAATATCACCGCTCTGTGTACCGCTGGAGCCTGTTGAAACGGTCACATTCGCCAATGCCAGCGCCCCTTGCAGCGTGCCTGCATTGATGACGCTATCATCGGCGCTGGCGCTGAACCCCGATCCTGTATCGGCGGCCGATGAGATAATCACATTGTGCGGATCGAGCAGCAGGTTACCGTATTTACCACTGTCCGCCGACAGATCGGTTTTGCCCGCGTAAGCGAGTGTCGCTTTGCCTGAGACTTCTGCTTCGCCACCGTTGCCAGCACCCGCACCGCGTGCGCTGATGTTGCCGGCAAAGCGGGTATGCTTATCTGACCACACAACAACGTTACCGCCGTTGCCCTCGATGATCGCATCCGCTTTTACTACGGTGGAGGCATCAAGCGTGGTAGTTGTGGCGCGCTGTGTGCTGCCTTTACCTTGACGTTCACCGCCAATGTTGACGGTGCCACCGCCAATGTTGACGGTGCCACCGCCGGTTTTACCGGAGACATCCACCTTGGCACCCGCCAGAGCAATCGAATCGCCGGTAATGTTCACCTTACCGCCATTTCCCTGCGCCGCGGTGGCGGTAACGGTGCCCGATACGGCAACGTTGCCACCCTCGCCGCCGCCAATGGTGATGGCGCCGTTTTGGCCGCCCACGCTGTTGGCTTCAACCACGCCGGAGAGATTGATGGCGTTGCGTACCGCATTGCGCGCGGTTGCGGCCGTCATGATAACCGCCCCTCCGTTAGCCGATACGGTCCCGTTATTCTGAATCAACGCCTCTTTCACGCCGGAAGTGCTCGGTACCGCAACCTGGAGGAAACCATCGCCAGAGAGATCGAGGGTCACTTTCTCGGCTGCTCCCAAGCCCACTTTGCCTACCGGTACATTGATAAGTCCGTCATTTTTTACGCTCCCTCCCATCAACGCTGCATATCCGCCGCGCCCGAC
>NZ_JAGFPF010001563.1:0-507 GCF_025962695.1 Candidatus Symbiopectobacterium sp. NZEC135
GGCGGTGGCAAAACCACGCTGCTGGCAGAACTGCACCGGCGTGGTCATGCCGTTGTTGAGGAGCCCGGCCAGCGCATCGTGCGTGAAGCAACGTCTTCGGGCGATGATGCGGTGCCGTGGAACAACATGGAAGCGTTTTTACGCCGGGCGGTAACGCTCTCTATGGATGACCATGCTCAGGTGAGAAGCGATGGGCGGTCATGGGTATTTTTTGATCGCGGATTAATCGATGCAGCGGCAGCGCTTCAGGCAATAACCGGTGAACCGGTACTCACTACGCTTGCATCACGCTATCGTTATCACTCACGGGTGTTTCTTGTTCCCCCCTGGCCTGAGATTTATGTGCAGAACGGCGACCGACGTCACAGTATGGATGCTGCCGTGGCTGAATTTGAGCGATTGCAAGAGGTCTACCCGACGCTAGGCTATGCGGTGTCGCTGCTGCCTAAAGCCAGCGTGAATGCGCGTGCTGATTTTGTTCTGCGAACCTTGGCGTGCACAACGGTG
>NZ_JAGFPF010001568.1:0-507 GCF_025962695.1 Candidatus Symbiopectobacterium sp. NZEC135
CAAGCTAGGGGTATTGCTGGGCTCGCTGATTGCGGCCACGCTGGGCCTGCTGTGGGGCCGGTATTACGCGCGTCGCCGCCGTGTGCAGCAGGTTGGTCAACCGACTTAATCCAAACCAAACAGGTCGCGGGTATAGACTTTATCCGCGACATCCTCCAACTCCGGTGCCATGCGGTTTGAGATGATCAAATCAGCCTGGTGCTTGAACGTTGTCAGATCGTTGATTACCGGTGAGCGGAAAAATGTCGCTTCTGTCAGTACCGGTTCATAAACCACCACGTCAACACCCTTGGCTTTGAGCCGTTTCATGATGCCTTGAATGGCCGATGCGCGGTAGTTATCGGAGCCGGTTTTCATCACCAGACGATAAACGCCTACCACGCTGGGATTCTGTTTGAGAATATCATCGGCAATGAAATCTTTGCGCGTGCGATTCGCCTCGACGATGGCACAAATCAGCCGGTTAGGCACTTTGGCATAATTGGCCAACAGCTGCTTGGTGTCTTT
>NZ_JAGFPF010001569.1:0-507 GCF_025962695.1 Candidatus Symbiopectobacterium sp. NZEC135
CGCCTTTCCAGCGCGCTGCACGTCGTGACGCGTCCGGCCTGCGTGCACCAAGGCTGCGGAATTCTTGCCACAAACCATTACGGCAGCAACGGTTCTGAGCAGACGGCGTTTTTCGCCGTCAGCGGCGCGCAGTGTACTTTTACTGCCGATCGGCGTGAGTTTCTCGGACGCAACGGATCGCGCTATCGCCCGGCGGCCATGGCACAGGGCGCGCTGTCGGAGAAAACCGGCGCGGGGTTCGATCCCTGTGCCGCCGTGCAGTCGGTTGTCACATTGATCGACGGCGATCGACAGACGTTGGTGTTCGCACTGGGTATCGGCAACAACCCGCAGGAAGCCGA
Organism: Candidatus Symbiopectobacterium sp. NZEC135; assembly: GCF_025962695.1. NCBI lineage: Bacteria > Pseudomonadati > Pseudomonadota > Gammaproteobacteria > Enterobacterales > Enterobacteriaceae > Symbiopectobacterium > Candidatus Symbiopectobacterium sp. NZEC135. The sequence continues at coordinate 342 of NZ_JAGFPF010001569.1, forward strand.
AGCGCTGATCGCGCGCTACCTGAACGAAACGGCCGCCCAGAGCGAGTTGGCCGACGTACACCGTTACTGGCACCAGATGCTTGATACGGTCATCGTCAACACGCCAGACGCCGCCGTCAATCTGTTAGCCAACGGCTGGCTGCTGTATCAGACGCTGGCGTGTCGC
>NZ_JAGFPF010001570.1:0-507 GCF_025962695.1 Candidatus Symbiopectobacterium sp. NZEC135
CTGCCGATACAGGGTGGCCCTATCGCCCTGTATCGGTCCTTCTTCGGCACGCGCTTAGTGGCCGCTCAACGTATCTTCATGCAGCAGGTGTTCCGCCTGCTCCCCAATCACGCGTAGCATCTGCTGCATTTCATCGGTTAACGGCAGACCGTAGTGCACGCGCATACAGTTGCGATATTTACCCGACGCAGAGAACAACGATCCGGAGGCTATCTGGATACCGGACTGGCGCAGCAGGCTGTTGAGTCGCAACGTATCGAAGGTTTCCGGAAACTCAATCCACATCATAAACCCGCCCTGCGGTCGGCTAACCCAAATCCCGCAGGGAAAATAGCGCCGCACCCAGCAGGTGAACGTATCAAGATTGCTTTTGTAGTAGGCGCGCATCCGGCGTACATGGGGCTGATAGTGGCCCTGACGAATAAACTCCGCCACGGCTAACTGGGTATGGGTAACGGCATAGCCTGTGCTGGTGTATTTGGTGTGCAGCACGCGCTCCAGATAGCG
>NZ_JAGFPF010001573.1:0-506 GCF_025962695.1 Candidatus Symbiopectobacterium sp. NZEC135
GCTCTGCTTACGATCGAACTGATCGAACGCCGGATCGCCGTCGTTGAAATTACGGGGAATTTGCCCTGCCGGGCTGGGCCACAGTGAACCGACGGTGGGCAACACGCCGTAGTATCCCCCTTCGGGATCGTGCTGGTAGCTCATATTCAGCGTGAATGAGGTATCAGTATCGGGGATCCAGGTCAGAGAGGGCGCGACATAGACACGTTCTTCTTTGGTATTCACCACCTGCGTGTCCGATTTACGGCCAAGCGCCACCACGCGATAGAGCAACGAGCGATCGTCATTGAGCGGCCCGGCGGAATCCACACCAAGCTGCATCCGGTTATGGCTGCCGTAGAGCATCTCAACCGCGTGCTGCGGCTCGCTGGTAGGCACCTTGGAAATCGCATTGATCAACCCGCCGGGCGTCACACCGCCATACAGCGTAGACGATGCGCCTTTGAGGAATTCAATGCGCTCGATGCCATAGGTTTCAATCTGCGGAATGGCATAGCCGCCGCCGC
>NZ_JAGFPF010001571.1:0-506 GCF_025962695.1 Candidatus Symbiopectobacterium sp. NZEC135
AAGCGCGCCTGATTGGCCTGTGCTGCTATAGGCGCCCCCAGACGCTGAAATCCGCCCACAAAGGCATTGTGTGGGGCATGTATGTGGCACCAGACTACCGGGGTAAGGGGATTTCCCTGCAATTGCTCAATCACACCATCTCACACGCTCGCTCGCGGGCGCACATACTATTGCTGAGCGTGACATCCTCCAATCTGGCAGCGTATCGCTTGTATCAAAAGGCCGGTTTTTGCCAATATGGACAGGAGCCGGATGCCATGAAGCTGGGCGACATCTACTACAGTGAACGCCTGATGTTCTTCCCTTTGCGTTAGCTACGCGTCTGCCAGAAACAGGGCAAACCTTGCCTAAGCGGAAAGAAGCGGCAAAAATAACCAGCAATGTTGTAAGCTGTATGTCCACATCACTGAGGATCCTGCGTGCCATCTTCTTTCTTTAAATCATTGGGTTTTGCCAGTAAGCGCGCTCCTGATGCCTTAAGCGGGAGCATCACTATCGCGCATTCT
>NZ_JAGFPF010001572.1:0-506 GCF_025962695.1 Candidatus Symbiopectobacterium sp. NZEC135
TCACTCATGGTAACACCGGCACGTTTCACCAGCGTGGTGCCTTCATCCACTTTGGATACTGAGTCATCGATCAGGCCCTTGATCTCCTTGGCGGCAGACGCGGAGCGCTGTGCCAGCGTGCGCACTTCGGTGGCGACCACGGCAAAACCGCGACCTTGTTCACCGGCACGCGCCGCTTCGACGGCGGCATTTAACGCCAGAATATTGGTCTGGAAGGCGATGCTGTCAATCACCCCGATGATGTCCACCACTTTACGCGACGAGCCGTTGATGGAATCCATGGTATTCACCACTTGTTTAACCACAGCACCACCGCGAACAGCGACGTCGGAGGCAGACTGCGCCAACGCATTGGCGTTGCGGGCATTCTCTGCGTTGTTATGTACCGTCGAGGTGAGTTGTTCCATCGCGGCGGCGGTTTCCTGCAACGCGCTGGCTTGCGATTCGGTGCGTGATGACAGGTCTTCGTTACCGGATGCAATTTGCATCGATGCGGTAGTGATGGA
>NZ_JAGFPF010001574.1:0-505 GCF_025962695.1 Candidatus Symbiopectobacterium sp. NZEC135
CGTTAACTCAGCAAGATTGGCTTATATCCGCAGAAGCAATACCAACTACGCCATTCTGGCTAGCGGGTTAAACACAGTAGCTGATTCAAACGGGTTCTATAAAACAGCAAGCCCGGTTGTGAAGCTGTTTGCAGATGGCACCAGCGAACTCACCAGCGAAGCCGAGGGCATCACCACCGAGCGCCTGAGTGAAGGGGTGTACCGCATTTCCGGCTGTCTGGGCCTGAATGCCGATCGCGCCTGGGGTGGTGATGACGGCGGTATCGATGTGCCGATGTGTCGCAACAAGCTGCCGCGCCTGTGGGTGGACTATGGCGGCGATGAGGGCAGTGAGAAGATAAACCCGGATGGCTCGATAGTTATCCGCACCTATCATCGGCCACACCCAGACGCCCCTGCTTTTGCGCGCAACGAAATTGAAGGCTACGCCAACGGCGATCCGATCGATATTCCGCACGACACCTTTATCTCGGTACGGGTACAAATGCCAGACGTTGAGGTGCAG
>NZ_JAGFPF010001575.1:0-504 GCF_025962695.1 Candidatus Symbiopectobacterium sp. NZEC135
CATACGGGTGCAGCGCCAACATGCCGGCCTTGAACGGTCGCGGATAGGTCTCGCACTCAAAGCGGACGGTCTGCGCCAACGTAGCGCAGGCATCCTGCTCGTGCGTAAAGACCAAAATCCGCGCGTAGTTATGGCTCATGTAACGGTCGGAGTAGTAGAAACAGGTGTCCTGCTGCGCTATTTCGACGATATCTCTGCCTTGTTCTTCGGCACGAATCTGCATCAACAGGACATCCAGCTCCTCTTCGCTTAACGCGCAGGGCGGCGCTAACAGCTCGCACCGATCCACCACCGCACCGTTGGCAGAGCAGCCACGCAGGTAATCCGCCAGAACGAGGTGGGGGGCTTTGGGCTCCTCCTCTACCGGCGTGGTTTCCTGCGCTGTCGGTGCATCGCGCAGTGCGTTGCTTAACGGCAGCAACAACCTGCGCCGGCGCAGGTCCGGTGCATCGCTGTCTGCAACGTCCTCTGTGGCGGCAAGCGCCGCATCCGGCAAGTCATCAG
>NZ_JAGFPF010001576.1:0-504 GCF_025962695.1 Candidatus Symbiopectobacterium sp. NZEC135
TTATAATCCTAAAATAAATGCACGGCATAATATACACATCATTACATGGCAGAAAGGATAAGAGAGTTCTATAATTTAAAAGCATTGTTTGTGATTTTATCTATTGCCAAGAATATGTTATCGCAAGGTACCCAGTACATTATTCCACAATAAATGCATGTTTATTTATACCGTACCATTACCCCGCGTTGAGACCAAAGGCAAGCCTGGTAGCGCCTGCCTCGGTATAAATGTCGTTATCGCGTTTGTACTGCGGTGCTGTTCGTGTTATTCCCACGCCAGGTGTAACATCCCGAGTAATTGATCGTAGGTTAACGGCACCGGATTGGCCTTCATCGATGATGCACTGCTGGCCGCCAAGGCCGCTGATTCAAGCGCATCATGTGGTACACCGAGCGTGCTCAATGAACCTAACCCAGCCTGGCAACGCCAGTCGCGGAGCGCATCAAAGGCCTGCATTGGAGCAACCCCGAGCGCATTGGCAAACCAACGGCGTATTTCATC
>NZ_JAGFPF010000157.1:0-3422 GCF_025962695.1 Candidatus Symbiopectobacterium sp. NZEC135
TTAGCTTTTTGTTTGAACAAAAATCCTGCGTAACAGGATACCATTCGTGCGGTCGAGTCGCGTGGTGTTGTTAACACAATACGCTAGGATAGGTGCAGAATTGTTGCAGCATGAAATCTGACGAACAGATAATGTCATATTAAATATCAATCAGTTATAATATTGGTGTCGGGGTTAAACAGGGTGTAAACCAGGAGCAAACATGAATAATGCAAAAACAAAAGTGCCGGCTATCGATAAAATGATTTTGCTGCTTGATTATCTTTCAACACGGAATGTGGCAACCTTTACCGAAATACACAATGCATTATCCTTGCCGAAAAGCAGCCTCTCCCTGATGTTGTCGTCACTGGTTACGCACCGTCTGGTGAAATTTGAAAAAAACAAATATCACCTGGGCCTGAAAATGTATGAATATGGCAGTGCGGCCATTCAGAATTTTAATGTTAAATCTGTGGCTCATACCCTATTGTCCGAACTGGTGAACCAACTTAATTTGACGTGTCATTTGGGCGTACTCGATGGCGACAGCCCGATTTACCTGGATAAAATAGAAAGTAATCAACTGATTAGCATTAAGAGCGTGGTGGGTAAAAAGTTATCGCTGCACAGTTCTGGGTTGGGTAAAGCGCTGATTTCTCAGTTAAGTGATGAAGAGTTGGATCGCTTGTTGCCGGAAGAGAATCTGGAAATTTTCACCCCGATGACCATTCCAACAAAAACCGCCCTGAAAAAAGAGCTGCAAGAGATCAGAAAAACAGGCTATGCCTTCGATCGCGAAGAAGGGGATTTGGGCATATTTTGTATTGCCATGCCAATATTCGATGGGCATCACGATATTATTGCCGGTGTGAGCGTCACGGGCGTCACTTTTCAAATACCCGAAACACGGCATGAGGAAATCATTCATCAATTACGTGAAGCCTGCCAAAAAATCAGCCGCAAGCTCTATGAGTAAAAAATAAAAAAGAGCGCTGCCAGCAACGCTCTTTTTCCTATTCAGACTGATTATTTATTGGCTGTCACTTTTGGCAGCGATAACGTCAGCAATGCGGCAATAATCAGCGAGACGACCAGCATTAATACGCCCATCTTGCTGCCTAAATACAGTGAAATCAGACCGACTAAATAGGGTCCACAGAATCCACCCAGGCTGCCGATGGCATTGATGGTGCCGCGCGCGCCACCCAACGCTTCCGCCGGGAACAGCAGGGTAGGCATTGACCAGTACGGACCTGCCCAGGCGTTCAGGAAAAACCCGCCGCACACCAGCATGCCGTAGGAAAGCCAGACGTTTTCTTTCAGTACCACAGAAAGGGCCAGTGAGATGGCAATGCCAAAGAATGACAGTGCGGTAAAGAGCCGACGGTTCATGGTGGCGTCGCACAGTCTGGCGAAAATATACTGGCCGATAATGGTAAAGATAAAGGGCACGGCGGTCAGTAAACCGACGACCGTCATGGTGGATTTGGTGAGCTCACTGATAAGCGTGGGCATCCACAGTGAGAAACCGTAAAAGCCAGCGGACATAAAGAAGTAAATTGCCACCATGCGCCACAGGTTCAGGCTACGGTAAAGGGCTTTGTAACCCCCTTGAGAGAGTGCGCCCTGATTGCGTTTATTTTCTTCCACATCGTTGCGCAATTCGGTTTCGATCCATTCCCGCTCTTGCGCAGAAAGCCATTTGGCATCTTTGGGATGATCGGCGACCAGCGGCAGCCAGATAAACAGCAGCGCCAGGGAAACCAGCCCCTCAACGATAAACATCACGCGCCAGTCATAGTTTTGAATCAGCCAGCCGGAAATCGGGCTGGTAATGATCACCGCAATTGCCATGTTCATCTGGAAAAATGCAATGGCGCGGGCTCGCTCTTTATTGGGGAACCAGTGGCCGATCAACGCAAGAATGGCAGGATAAACCCCACCTTCCGCTACGCCGAGGAAGAAGCGCACCGTCATCAGTTGCCAGGTATTTTGTACAAAGCCCGATACCATGGCCAGACCGCCCCAAAACACGATGGTCCAGGCGATAAATTTCTTGGCGCTGGCCTTTTCTGCAAAATGGCCGCCAGGAATTTGCAAAAAGAGATAGCCGAAAAAGAAGATACCCGCAGCGGCTCCGGCGACCGAGGAGGTAATACCGAGATCCTTATCCATACCGCCGGCAATGGCGATCCCGATATTGGTGCGATCCATAAATGCGACGATATAAACTAATATGGTGGCGGGAATAATATGCCACCATCTGGCGTTGGGTATTGTTGCATCAACCTGATTGTAAGTTACTGCTGGATTAGTATTTTCCATACTATAGCCCTGCTATTATTATTAATTGGTAGGTACAGCGTATATTCCCGGCATAATTAAAACGGCGTAGGTTATTCATTCCATTCCTTGGCCTCATGGTAAGTGAGGCCATCGTCCTGTCACGCGAATTATTACGGGTGCAATGTCATCAATAATGACAATCTGGTTATTTCAAAACGGCACCCTCATGTGCCGAGCTGGCTAATTGTGAGTAGATGCCCAAAATACCCTTGGTGAATTTACGTTTGGGTGCCTGCCATTGTTGTAACCGCTGAGCGATTTCTTCATCGGTTAAATGGGCGTGAATCGTTTTGTTAGGAATATCAATAGTGATCATGTCGCCATCGCGCAGTGCGGCAATCGGGCCGCCTTCCGCCGCCTCTGGCGAAATATGACCAACAAAGCAGCCATTATTGGTGCCGGAGAAACGGCCATCGGTAATGATGGCGGTGTTACTGGCCAGCCCCATGCCATACAGGTATTTCATCGCCTTGAACATTTCGCGCATGCCGGGGCCGGCTTTGGGGCCTTCATAGCGAATGACCAGCACGTCTCCGGGTTTGATATGTCCGGCCAGAATGGCTTCCTCGGCGGCATCTTCACTGTCAAAACAGACGGCTTTCCCGGTGAAATGGCGCATTTCTGGCAAAATGGCGGCCGGTTTGGTCACCCCGCTTTTTGGTGCGATATTGCCTTTGAGAATGGCAATCCCACCCTGAGGGGCAAAGGGTGTTTCTATGGGTTTGATGATGTCACGGTTAGGCTGATACAACAGGTTCATTGCCGCCAGGTTTTCTCCGACGGTTTGCCCGGTGACGGTGAGCGCGCCTTTCTCCAGCAATCCGCTGATTTCATGCATCACTTGTGGAATGCCGCCCGCACGGTGGAAATCCTCCATATCGAACTTCGCCGCCGGGTTCACCTTGACGATTTGTGGCGTGCTGTCGCTCAGTTCTTCATACAGAGCCATCATGGTTTCAGCTGAGATATCAAGCTCATGTGCCAATGCGGAGAGGTGCAGAACCGCATTGGTGGAGCCACCGATTGCCATCAACACCCTGATGGCGTTTTTAATCGCATCGATGGTAATAATGTCGCGGGCGGTAACGTTGTTT
>NZ_JAGFPF010001577.1:0-494 GCF_025962695.1 Candidatus Symbiopectobacterium sp. NZEC135
CCGTAAATAGGGCGAGATTCCAGTTTTGTCATAATGATGTTGTGTTCGCGCAGTACCAGCAGGGCTTCCACCAATGCCCCCGATTGCTGACCCGTTGCCATAATCAAGGTGGTTTTGGCTGGCACTTGCTCTGAAACATCAATCGGCTTGCGCGCCAACACGATAAAGCGGGTGGTGTTTTGGGTCTGATTTGCCAGGTTATGTTCTAGCACGCGCAGTTGATAAAGTAATCCACCGGCCTCGCTGCCCAGCGCGGCGGCGTGTGGTCAATGATGCTCCTTTTTCCATTGCCGCCGCGGTGCTTTCACAATACTCGATTTTCCACTGTGGATAGCGCTGGATAAAATGGCTGCACTGTTGGAAGGGCTGTGGATGACTGTAGACGGTGGTGATTTGGCTCAAATCCGTGTCGGTGGCGACCAGCATGCAGTGATCGATAGGGTGGGTGAGTTCGCCCACAATCGACAGACCGGTATGTTGCAGTAGATCGTACA
>NZ_JAGFPF010001578.1:0-503 GCF_025962695.1 Candidatus Symbiopectobacterium sp. NZEC135
TGCGACCTGTGTCTGACTGGTCTGCTGCAAAGTGACTTCTACCGTTAACGGTTTACCTTCACGCAGCAGCCCCAGTTTGACCTTGCTACCAACCGGCAAGGACCCAACCTGGGCACGCAGTGCCGCAAAGCTACTTATCGGCTTGTCGTTCAGCGTCAAAATAACGTCACCGGCTTTGATGCCTGCTTCGTCCGCAGCGGATTTCGGCCTGACCTGGCTGACAAATGCCCCGCGCTGCGCATCCACTTTCATCGCTTGCGCCAGATCGGAATTCAGCTCGGTGCCGGTAATGCCCAGTTCGCCGCGTTTCACGTCGCCAAACTCAACCAATTGCGCCGTGAGGTTTTTCACCATGTTACTCGGAATGGCAAAACCGATACCGATGTTTCCGCCATCCGGTGCCAGAATCGCGGTGTTCAGGCCGATTAGTTCACCGTTGAGGTTAACCAGCGCGCCGCCGGAGTTGCCTCGGTTGATCGCCGCATCGGTCTGGATAAAGTTTT
>NZ_JAGFPF010001579.1:0-503 GCF_025962695.1 Candidatus Symbiopectobacterium sp. NZEC135
GCTTAAAGGGCGCAAGGCACTGCTCTATACCGGCGGTGTGAAATCCTGGTCGGTGGTATCGGCGCTGCAAGATCTCGGTATGACGGTGGTTGCTACCGGCACGCGGAAATCCACGCAGGAAGATAAAGCGCGCATCCGCGACCTGATGGGAGATGATGCCGTGATGCTTGATGAGGGCAATGCGCGCACCCTGTTGGACGTGGCCTATCGCTACGGTGCGGACATGATGATTGCCGGGGGGCGCAACATGTACACCGCCTACAAAGCGCGCATTCCGTTTCTTGATATCAATCAGGAGCGTGAGCACGCCTATGCGGGCTATCGCGGCATTGTCACGCTGGCAGAACAAATTTGCCTCACGTTGGAAAGCCCGGTCTGGCCGCAAACCCATCTCTCTGCCCCCTGGCGCTAAGGAGTACGCAATGGCTGACGTTATCCGTAATAAGAAACCCCTTGCCCCCAGCCCTATCAAGAGCGGGCAACCGCTCGGTGCCATTCTGGCG
>NZ_JAGFPF010001581.1:0-502 GCF_025962695.1 Candidatus Symbiopectobacterium sp. NZEC135
CTTCCATCATCGCAAAGTGCAGGCTGGTGCGCAGGCTACGGATGGCTTCAATGGCTAAGTCGGCAGGGTTGCCAATGGCTAGCAATTCAGTAGAACGGGTATTGTTTTTCTTACCCTTCGACAACAAGGCCTTATCTTTCTTCTGTTGCCATTCAGAGAGGGGGACGCTGGCATAAACGTTAATGCCCAACTCTTCAAGCTGTTCAGGGCTTTCGATGCCTTTATGTAGCAAGGTTTTCAGAATCACAAATGCAGTAGATATCATCCCACCCAAAATCATTGCTAACAGAACAATTAATGGTTTTTTAGGCTTAACAGGTTTGGGCTGAACAACGGCTTTATCGATAATACGCACATTACCAACCGTGCTGGCTTTATTAATGCTTAACTCTTGCTGCTTATTCAGCAACTGCATGTAAACTTCTTGCCCAGATTGAACATCACGTGTTAAACGCAAGACTTCTTGCTGCGTTTTCGGCATAGCCCCTACACGTTTGTTAAT
>NZ_JAGFPF010001583.1:0-502 GCF_025962695.1 Candidatus Symbiopectobacterium sp. NZEC135
ATGGGCATCGGCCATCTCGGCATCGTGCGTCAGCACATCCTTCCGAACAGTGCCGCGCCGGTCATTGTGATGATTTCCGTGGTGATCGCCCACGCCATTCTGGTCGAAGCCGCGCTCGCGTTTCTCGGTCTGGGCGATCCTAATACCGTGTCGTGGGGCGCGATGATTCGCAACGCCAGACCGTTACTGAGAACCGCCTGGTATCTCATCGCGCTGCCGGGGCTGGCTATTTTTATCACCGTCATGAGCTTTACGTTGTTAAGCAACGGCCTTACGGATCTGCTCAATCCACATAAAGGGAATCCGCATAAGGGGGCCACAAAATGACCGCACCGCTGCTTCAGGTTCAGGATCTCAGGGTTGCGTTTTCGGCCCGCCATGCCGTGCCGCAACGCGTGGTGCACGGCATCTCTTTCGATCTTTTCGCGGGTCAAACGCTGGCGCTGGTGGGGGAATCAGGCTGTGGTAAAAGCGTGACCGGACTGACGCTGATGGGATTATT
>NZ_JAGFPF010001580.1:0-502 GCF_025962695.1 Candidatus Symbiopectobacterium sp. NZEC135
GGAAAACGGCAAATACTGGGAGAAAAATTCGGCGCAGGCGCAGGTCAGGCCAACCGCAGTGACCATGCAGGCGATAAAAATCAACAGCGCCAGGAAGCCGCTGCCCATGCTGCCGAAGGTGTGCTGTACGTAGGCATGCAGGATTTCGGCCCCATTTTGCGCGTGAGGAATCAGTTCGCCGCTCACAGAGCCCAATTTGAACAGGCTCAGATAGACCAACGTCAACCCGACGCCGGCAATCAAACCGGCCCAAATGGTATAACGGGTCAGCAGCGTGGCATCGGTCACGCCGCGTGAACGGGCCGCATTGACGATAACGATCCCGAACACCATGGCACCCAAGGTATCCATGGTCAGGTAACCGTTCACAAAACCGTTAGAAAACGGCACGCTTTGATAGACGTCGGTCGCCGGGATCGGCGAGCCCGCAGGCCACATCACCGCCGCCAATCCCAGCACCGCCAGCGCCAGAATTTTTAACGGAGCCAGCACGTGGCCGACC
>NZ_JAGFPF010001582.1:0-502 GCF_025962695.1 Candidatus Symbiopectobacterium sp. NZEC135
GTAAGCGAAAGCCCTCCACCTGGGTCAATATCGCTTTCTGCTCCGGCTTTTCACCGGGAATAGGATCGACGTAGCGATAAAACAACCGCTCCAGTTGGTTATCACGCAAGCGATACGCCACGCCCTGTAATTCGCTGCGCGGTAAAATACCCAGCGGGTTAAGCCAGCCATTGCGAGTGAAACGCAGGTAGTCGTCCTCACTTTGCATCTGCTTGCTGCCGGTAAAAAAGAACGCGGCGCTGCCTCGACCATGGCGAGCAATGATGTGTGAAAGATCGTCTTCTACCTGACCAAACGCCCGCTGTAACTCCGACAATCGCTGCGCTTTGCGCGCTGAAATTTCATCGTTACGCATTACACCGTTCAGTATCTGGAATGCGCTAACGCTCAGCGCGGCAAAAATGCCGATAGCCAGCAACATCTCTACCAGTGTAAAACCGCGCTGTGCACGCAACGGTATTGCTGTTACACCGTCAAGGCGGGCCGTTTCGCCCTTCATTGT
>NZ_JAGFPF010001587.1:0-501 GCF_025962695.1 Candidatus Symbiopectobacterium sp. NZEC135
TCCCCGCTGCGCATCCGCATGTTCTGCGCGTTGATGTCGGCCAACGGCAGTTTCATGATGGCAAACAGCTTGGCAGCAGCCGGATTTTTCTCGGCCCACGCTTTGTTGGCTGCGATACGAATATTATTCACGGGGAAACCGTAGTCGTTGCCGTTGGCAAGCTTGGTGCTGGAGCCTTTCATTTCTCCCGGTTGAGAAGAGAAAGGCACCTGTAACCAGACAACATCGCGACCCGGCACCAACACATCGCTGACCCAGTACGGTGTCCAGGTGTAATAGAAGATAGGCTTGCCTTCTTTATAACGGGTAATGGCATCCGCGATCATCGCGGCGTAATTACCCTGATTATGTTCGACCGTGTTGCTCAATCCGTAAGCCTGAAGGTGATGGTTGATGGAGGCTTCGCAACCCCAACCGGGCGCACAACCGATCAGATCCGCTTTGCCGTCACCGTTGGTATCAAACAGCTTGGCGATCTCCGGGTCTTTAAATTGCTCAACG
>NZ_JAGFPF010001586.1:0-501 GCF_025962695.1 Candidatus Symbiopectobacterium sp. NZEC135
GCGTGCAGGGCAACCAGCAATACCGTGCGCCGGGTGAGTATCTGGTGGAGGGCGATGCCTCCTCAGCGTCCTATTTCCTCGCCGCCGCTGCCATCAAAGGCGGAACCGTGCGTGTCACCGGCGTGGGGCGCAACAGCGTGCAGGGCGATATCCGTTTTGCCGATGTGCTGGAAAAAATGGGTGCGATTATCCGCTGGGGTGATGACTATATCGAGTGTCAGCGCGCTGAACTGCATGCTATCGATATGGACATGAATCACATTCCCGATGCGGCGATGACCATTGCCACCGCGGCGCTGTTTGCCGAGGGCGGTACCACGACGCTGCGCAATATTTATAACTGGCGGGTAAAAGAGACCGACCGCCTTGCCGCCATGGCGACAGAGTTGCGCAAAGTCGGTGCGACGGTGGAAGAGGGTAATGACTATATTCGCATTACGCCTGCCCCGCAGTTACGTTTTGCCGAGATCGGTACTTACAACGATCACCGTATGGCGATGT
>NZ_JAGFPF010001585.1:0-487 GCF_025962695.1 Candidatus Symbiopectobacterium sp. NZEC135
CAGCCTGTTGCAATCGCAGTACCGCGATGGCGACGGCATTTAATCAGCATATAGACGCAGCAAAATAATAATCAGCGACGAAGATGATTATTTAATCCGGTTATGGATTATGAAAAATAAGAATAAGCCGTCGCTGGTCTACTTATATCGCTCATTATTTTTGAAATGATTTTTCTAATAATAATTATGCACCCTGCATACGGATGTAATCATGACTATTTTGGATAGGGTGGGCATTAATCGCCTTGCCCTTATTTTCTAACGTTGCGCCTGGGGTATCGCTATGGGCGAAAGCGGAATTTATGAACCCCAGTGGTTCGGTAAAAGACCGTGCGGCAAAAGCCATGGTGCTGGATGGCATTGCGCGTGGCGCACTGACGCCAGAAAAAACCATTATTGATGCCACCAGCGGTAATACCGGCATTGCTTACGCCATGATGGGCGCGGCGTTGGGTTATAAGGTGGTGCTGTATATGCCGCAGAACAC
>NZ_JAGFPF010000159.1:0-3398 GCF_025962695.1 Candidatus Symbiopectobacterium sp. NZEC135
GACGACGGGATGGCATGCGGCAAGGCCATAAACGATTTCAGTCCGGCCACCACGATATTGTTTTCCTTGATGGTGCCATCCTGTACCAATTGCTGGTATGCCGTGTTGCTGAGCGGCACGCCGCGCTCCAGCCCCATCTCCTTGACACCCGCCGCCTCATTCATCAGGAAATTGACCAGCAGAGCGGCCTCTTCAGGATGTTTGGTGGAGCGTCCGATACTGAGCATCATGGTCGGTTTGAAGAACAATCCCGCGTCTTTCGCTCCCGGCAGCATAAAGAAAGGGCCCAGTTCCAGTTTGTTATAAGGAGGCTGTAGGTTGGTTTCATACATGGTGGCATTGGTGTTCCACATGTAGATCCCTCCCCATTGCCCGCTAATCCACGGCTTCATCTCCCAGGTATTGGCTTTTCCGTAGGAGGCCAGCACTCGCATTGATGGGAAAACGTGGCTGTCGACCAAATCTTTATACAATTGGAAGAACTCTTCCCACTGGGCTGGCGTATAGGTGAATTTCCCCGCTTTATCGTCGATCGCGGCAATGTTGTATTTCTGCACCATATAGGAGTGAAGCAGCGTTAACGACTCCATGTAATCCAGCACCAGCGGATAGCTGTTTTCATCCTTGGCTTTGAAAGCCTTACCCGCCGCTTTTAGCTCATCCCAACTGTTGGGGTAGGCGACACCCGTCTCTTGCCACAGTTTCTGGTTGTAGTAGAAGCTACGCGCGGTAGCCGCCACGGGAATACCGTTCAACTTACCGGCGACCGACACACTCTCCAGCGACTGAGGATCGTACTGCGTTAAATCCAGCGTTTTAGCCACTTTGCGCAAATCGTAAAACCCGCTGCCATCTTTAGAAAAAATCGGCAGCCAGTTCCAGTTGGTCTGGACGACATCCGGCTCCTGACCGCCGGCGATCTGGGTGGTAAAACGGGATAAATAGCCTTCCCATCCCGAGTATTCCGCCTGAACCTTGATATTCGGGTGCTGTTGTTCAAACGCTTTTATCGCCTGGAGCGTCGCCTGGTGGCGGTTGTTTCCTCCCCACCAGGAAAATCTCAACTCGACATTTTCCGCGTACGCCATACCGGATGTGGCAAGCAGCAGGGCTGCGGCAAGCGTGACTGGTTTCATCAACATAGCTAAATCCTCTTATTTATCATTGAATAGCGCGGAGAATAGCGTCTCCGAGGAGAACAACACCTGTTTCTCATCGGGCGTGAAAGACGGGTGAGGATGGGTAACCTGACGATCGCCATCCAGCACCGCCCACGAACTGCTGTGTTTGGCAATTTTGTGGGTTTGTTGGTGCTTCAAATCAAAGAGGTATAAGTAGGGATCGGTGGCATCGCCGTACTTGTCATTGTCAACAATATCAATGGGCTTGCCGGAACCATCGCCAACCGCCAACTGCCCGTTGTCATTGCTCATCACATGCGAACACGGCGGCATCGCAACAATCTTTTCATCAACACCGGTGTCGGGATCAACCCGGCACAGATAGCGTACCGGGCTGTCCTTTACATAGGTGACATACATCATGGCAGAGCCATCTGGTACCCAAAATTCATGGGTATAACTTTCCCCTGGTGCCGGCAATTTGACTCGGCGAATATGGCTGCCATCTTCGTTCATCAGCCACATGCGGGTTTCTACCCGATCCAGTGGCCCTTCATGGCAAAATGCGACGGTATTATCATCATCAGGGCGGTAAATCGGGTGCCCTAACCACTGGTTCTCTTGTAATAGCGTGGTGCGCTCACCCGTTTGCAAATCGATGCGAATCACACGGCAGAGCGGATTTTCTTCATAAAATTGCTGGAATACCGTCCAGTCACTGACGGGCCGCCAGCTATCACGGTGGATTTCCACCCCCACCAACTTGGTGCAGGCGGAGTTAGCCACCCAGGTACCATAACCCACCCACTCATCCGCCACCTGATAGACGGTTTCCTCGGACAAATCCTGCAACGTAACCCGCATCAGCGCGCGTTCGCCCTTCACGTAATAGAGGTATTGCTCGTCAGGAGAAAGGAATCCGCCAAAGGTGTTATCGCCTGCCCCTTGCGTTAGCTGCGTCGCTTTGCCGCTAGCCAGCTCCAACAGGTAATAGTTGCGAAACCCATCGAATTCCGCGGCAAAAATCAGTGACCGACCTTCATCGAGAAAACATTTCTGATAAAAATAATTGCGGTGGCAGATAACGTTCGGGGGTGTCAATCGGGTCACCCGCGCGCCGGTATCCTCATCGATAGATTCATGGTACTCGAGCTGATAAACATCGCCTTTCGCCATTGCTATTGCTCCCTGTTTCGCCGTGACAGCAGCTTTCTGCCCACAGGCAATTCGTTGATAAATACCGGTTGATTACGTTGCATCGAGAGGTTTCCGCACACGCCGGTCAAAATGGACATGGCCCCGGCATGGCTGTCAGCCCGACGTTTAAGCGGATCGGGACCTGGGTTGCCAAACAGCTCTTCCAGGATCAGCGCATCACCGCCACCGTGCCCCCCTTGTCCGTAAGCCACCTCGATACGCTCCGGCGCGCCAAACATCGGATACCAAGTGATATCGCAGTCCATCAGGCTGCCTTCGTTCTTACGTTCTCCCCCGCCATTGACGTAAGAGTTCTCGACCAGCTTCATTTCCAGCCGCCCTTTGCTGCCATTAAAGGCGATGTTCAACCCTTCCCACGGCTGATAGGCGTTGAGGGAGTAGGTCAGCAGCGTTTTGTTGCGGTACTTAACCATCACCGCCAGGGTATCTTCGATGCTGATGCCGTCGCCGAACACGCTCTGATCGCGCAGGTAGCCATCTTCATGCTCCGCATTCAGGTAGAGATCCTTAAGCATCGCCCGCTCCTCCATGTGCAAAGCGAACGGATCGTTGCGCGCAGCCGGTTGGTTATGGCAGCGGGAATAGAACTCGCTCACGCCGCGCCGCTCGGCATTTTCCTTACCGTAGAACCGCAGATCGCCCTGGGCGAAGACGAACTCCGGCACCGAGTCGAGCCAGAAATTGACTAAATCGAAATGGTGGGTGGATTTATGGACCAGCAGCCCGCCGCTGTTGCGCTTGTCGCGGTGCCAACGGCGGAAATAATCAGCGCCGGGTTGGGTATTAAGCAGCCACTCGAAATGCACCGAGAAGAGGTCACCGACCGTACCGTTGAGAATGAGTTCACGCAGCTTGCTGTGATGCGGCGCATAGCGATAGTTGAACGTTACCCGCAGATCGCGACCGGTACGTTCTACCGCGTCAACGATCGCCAGACAGCGTTCTTCATCGATGGTCATTGGCTTTTCCGTGATGACATCACAGCCCAACTCCATGGCGCGGATGATGTAGCGATCGTGCGTGCGATCCACGCTGGTGACGATCACGATGTCAGGACGG
>NZ_JAGFPF010001584.1:0-501 GCF_025962695.1 Candidatus Symbiopectobacterium sp. NZEC135
ACGGCTATCAGGTTGAAACCGCAGAACGGCAGATGGGGGGGGAAGATTTTGCGCTTTATTTGCAGGGCTGCCCCGGTACGTTTGTCAGTATCGGCTCTGGCAGCCCGTTTGGCCTGCATCATCCTGGCTTCAACCCTGATGAGTCGGCTATCTACCCTGCATCGCGCTATTTTGCCGCACTGGCAGAAGCCGCATTGCATCAGCTAGCACAAGAGCAACACGCGTCACCGACCAGCAAGGCAACCGCGTCGACCCAGTGATGGGATTTAGCAGATTATTCGCGCTCGGCTGGGGTAATCTGCTGCGCCAGGCTTTGAGCGCATAGCGCCAATTCCGTCACGGTGAACACCCATTGCTGCGTCATGGCGTTTTCAGTACGATTAAGACAGTCCTGCACAAACTCGCGGAAAAAACGCCGCTCGACGTTGCCCGCCGTCGCGATACGCTGCTCGCCCTCCTTATTCACCAGATAGAGAATGTTGCTTTCGCCGCGCGTGATAT
>NZ_JAGFPF010001588.1:0-500 GCF_025962695.1 Candidatus Symbiopectobacterium sp. NZEC135
GTTCGCGGCGAGTTGGTGACGGTCAGTAATACCTACCAGCAAATTCTGGAAAACCACGACTACCCGGCTCCGGTGCGCCTGCTGCTGGGTGATATGCTGGCCGCCACCAGTCTGCTGACGGCGACGTTGAAATTCAATGGCGATATTACCGTACAGCTTCAGGGCGACGGCCCGCTGAAACTTGCCGTTATCAACGGCAATAATCAGCAGCAAATGCGCGGTGTTGCCCGCTTGCAAGACGAGATTGCGCCCGATGCGACGCTGCGTGACATGGTAGGTAACGGCTATCTGGTGATCACCATTACGCCCGAGGAAGGTGAGCGCTATCAAGGGGTGGTGGGTCTGGAAGGCGATTCGGTTGCCAGCTGTCTGGAAAACTATTTCCAACAATCCGAGCAGTTGCCTACCCGGTTGTTTATTCGCAGCGGAGAGCATGAAGGCCACCCGGTTGCCGCTGGCATGCTGCTGCAAATACTGCCCGCGCAGCACGTCGGCCACGA
>NZ_JAGFPF010000158.1:0-3408 GCF_025962695.1 Candidatus Symbiopectobacterium sp. NZEC135
ACTGTCAGTCGAGTGCGACAATGATGGCTCAATGGATGTGTGGGCTTTTGGTCAACAACATGCAAAGTACCCGAATGTAACGCTCGAAAACCTTGACGACTACATCACCACGATACAACAGCAGGGAGAAAGAGTCGGAAGGGAGATCTTGCCGGGATTAGGAGGTAGGAATAATGAGCCGCCGGTAATGGAAGAGCTCATTGACACGTTCTATAACAGTAAATTACCCGTATATGTCGTCTTTATCACTGACGGTGGCATCAATAAAACCCGAGAGATCAAAGATGCGATCCGCCGCTCCGCCAACTACCCTATTTTCTGGAAGTTCGTCGGCCTCGGCGGCTGTAATTATGGCCTGCTGGAAGTTCTGGATACGTTTACCGACAGACGACTTGATAACTCCCATTTCTTCGCCATCGACGACTTTGCCACGATGTCAGATGAGTGTTTGTTCGATCTTTTGCTGGAAGGGTTTAAACCCTGGCTAGATAAGGCAAAGGAGGCACAAATCCTTTAATCCTCCGCGCGCCATGGGACATTGATGCCAATCACGGCGATGAAATATTTTTATGAATAATATGCTATCGAATAATTCATCACCCATATCATCCTAAAGATTTGTGAGAAATAACCGTTAGTATTAAGAAGATAGAAATGATACGTCTCTCACATTCAAGCATATTTTCAGGACAGCGTTGTCAGATGCTCTGGCATCCTGATACTCAGGAGAACAAGGAATGATCGATAGCATAGCGACCTCTGGATTGCATAGCGTGACCTATTCAGGACAAAATAGCCGTACGGTAAACAGCCAACCTGAACAACAGAATATCGAGGATCGTCATTCGGTATCTGCTGGGGAAAAAAGCGATCTTCAGACGGTGCATATCAGCCAAGAGGCCCTTACTAAATTTCAGGCGTATGCGGAACAACAAAAGGCGGATGGTGCGGCATCCACCTGGCAAAGAACGGCTGAAGGTGCAGCCGTTGCTCAACAGGGCCCGGTTAGTGAAGCAGAGCAAACCGCACGGGAAGCGCTTATAGCCGCTAGCCATGAAGAAATGCGAGTCGAACACGCCAAAATGTCGTATCAGGTGTGGGGAAATCTTTCAGCGGTAACTGACGAGATTGATCAGACTTATTCCTCTTTCCTGGACCAACTTGCCGAAGATAACCCCGATTTAAAGGACGCGTATTTTGGATTCAGTGTTAATAAAGATGGAACACTATTTGTGACGCAGGCAGAAGGGTTGAATAAAGAACAAATTGAGCGGTTGAATAAGGCATTGAATGACGATGATGGATTAGTCAAATTGGCTAATGATCTAGCCAACGCACAAATTGCGGTATTCGACTTCGAGCGCGGATTCAACACGCAAAAGACATTTAATCGAGATAACTACGGTCAAACCATTGATATGGGTGTTGATTTACTCACAAGGTATCTCGCGCGCTCCGCCCCTCATGATGAGTCTGCGTCAGACATCCATCAACGGAATTGGGATAGCAACTGGCTAAACCAATTGTAATACCGCTGCTGCCTAAGCAAGCGATAACGAAATGGCCTTAGAAACAAAAAGGGGGGGCTTTCGCTCCCCTTTCAGGCTGTTCCATCAACGATGATGAAATCATTTATACAGGATTGCTGTGCCACGCAGTTGATCGCCACCAGCAGCAGAGACAATCTTGTAAGACGTTGCGCCCGCGGCTTCAGCCTTGGCAGCCACTTGCGCTTCGAATGCGCTCAGGGTTTCTGCACCACTGACCTGAACGGTACCCACTTCTTGGGCAGCAAAGCTACCGAAAGAAACCAGGCCGAGAGCAAAAAATGCGGCAAATTTTTTGATAGTATTCATGAGGGTAATCCTTCTGTTTGATGTTTGATTAAAAGGCTGTTTGCCTTCGATGTGATAAATCATAGCGCCATCATTCAGAAGTGAATATCAGATAAAATTGCCATAATCATTCAAATTTATTGATTGATTTTACTCTCCTCTGTCGGTAATCGAAATGCCTGATATCAGTGCCAATCCGGGGATATGCAGTTCAACCTGAGTGATTGATGTTGGCGGCGCAACGAACCTTCCGCGCCAGGCACCCACGCGAGGATTTTTATTGCGGTCGTAGCTGAAATTCAATCTCAACGAGGTGGGGAGCTGCGCTTTTCCCGTATCACTCAGCGTAAAATGCTGTCCCTGTGCCTCGATATAAAAGGATGAATTCATTATGTCAGGCGTCATATTCTCATAGATGGTTTCGCCACCAAACGTATCTGCCGTGCTCTCAAACCGCAATTCGATCAGCAACTCTCCATATTGGCGCACAGCACGCATCACCTGCGCCTGCGCATTGGTGCTTGGCGCCGCTACCGTCGGGTGGTCAGCCGCCAGCACCGCCGAGGTGCTCAGCAGCAGCAGACAAAGCCCTGCCACACTGTGCCGCCGAGCATCACGCCAATGCGCGTTTATCCATTTCTTCATCACGGCCAAATTCCTGTGTTCTGTCATAAAAATAACGCTGCGTACGGTTCGTGGTACACAGCGCAAGCAAGTGGTTTACTGGGGGTCTGCTGCGGTAATGCCAAAGGCATTCAGTGAGGCACGGAAAATATCCGTGTTATCAACAAACCGTTGGCTCTCTTCCGGCACATTGTAGGTTGCCAGCCCCTTGTTGGGTTTCGCCACTGAGCGCAAGAAATCCGCGCCGGCACCTTTAGCATAAACGGGGACCAGTTCACGCGTGTGGGTATCAGTGTGCCAGCGCACCAGCGGCAGCGCCCCGGCGCCCTGATTGACAATGTCGGAGAACGCGTCGTTATTTGAATCTGGTCCCTGCAATAACCCATTGCCGTGATCGGTGGTAACAATCACCAGCGTGTCATCCCAGGAGCTGTTCTTTTCTACCCAGGCTACCGCCGCTTCAACCGCGTGGTTGAAATCGATCTGCTCTTCAATCAAACGCGGCAGGTTATTGGCATGCGCAGCCCAATCCACTGCCCCACCTTCCACCATCAACATAAAGCCGTTCGGGTTCTTGGCTATCAGGTTTAGCGCACCACGGGTCATGGTCGCCAAATCAGGCTGATTATCCAGCAACTCGCCAGCAGCAACGCCCGCACGATTAAACTGCAACGTCGCATGGTTTTGCACCGTACCCACCAGCTTGGTTTTGTTACCCATATTCAGTTTGCCATCAGCCAATGCGACAAAATCTGCTTTGGTTTCAATGTGCTTATAGTCGGTTTTGCCCGCCACCAAACGATCCCACACCGCTTTGCCGCCGACATAGCGGTAGGCCTTATCATCCTTCGGCGTCGTCGGTTTGCCGTTTTCATCATAGGCAGGATGGCCGGAACCCATCACCACCGTTGCCAGCCCAGATTCCACGATCTCTTTGCCAATAGCGGCG